>CAYFVL010000040.1:0-27585 GCA_964346405.1 uncultured Fibrobacterota bacterium | reverse complement strand
AACGAATCGCGCGCCGGCTTACGCAGAATGCCGTGAGTCGATTGCGAAACTTGGGTTAAAGATTGAGCCCGGCACCGAAGAAACGTTCACGATGTTCCGGGGTTTTGGTACTTTTCAGATATCGGCCGGGGGAAAGAAAACCGGTGTCAGGTTTTTGAAGAGGTTTGGGAAGCGGAAAAAGAATCGTAATATCGTGGGACATACGCGGCTTCTTTGGGGGGATCCTCAGATACCGAACGCTCCACTTGGTCCAGAATCTCCGAGTTCTTGTCAATGAAAAGCGACTTCCACAAGAGAAAAGAATAGCGGCACCACTGACCATGGGTGGTTATCGCAGAGACGTTGAGCGCGTTGGGAATATCCGTTTCTTTTTCGAGGCGACGAAGAGCCGCGCTGTTTTGTCGCAGGAATTGCCCGAGTGGAAAGGGAAATCCCATCTTCCGTTTTCTCCATACGACGTCGTTCGGTAACATGTCCTGAAACGCATGCCGCAAAACCCACTTGTGCCAACCATTGGCAATCAAGTACGAAATCGGCATTCGGAAAGTCCACTCGAGTACATTGTAGTCCAGGAATGGAAGGCGCACTTCGATGGGCACTCCCATTGTATCGCGGTCGCCGCTTGCCATCCAGTAGGGCATTGTTCGACGTTCCATGTCGAGTAATAGCTGCTGTGACAGTGTAGAGCTGTTCGTATAGAGTTCAGCGGGCATGCCTTTACGGTATCGCAGGGCGCCTGAACGTATCAGGGGAAGAATGTCGAAAAAACGTCGGCCCAGGCCGTGTAACAGAATCTCGAGGCTTGAACGTGCAACGGATTTGTTTTCGGAGTACTTCAGCACATTACGAAGTGCGTCCGATATCCGGCCCTGAAGCATAAGTTCCCATTGCGCGGGGCGGTAGTAATGACTGTACCCGGCCAGGCATTCGTCTCCGCCCCCGCCGTTTAGCGAGACCCTGATTCCACGCGCCCGCATTTCACGCCACATAAGCTGGTTGGCATGTATGTTGGGGGAGTGGAACGGTTCCTCGAGTAGCCAGGTGAAACGGGTGATTTCTTTCAGGAGATTTGATGGGGGAATGTCAAGGACGGTGTACGGAAGGTTGTACCGTTGCGCAACTTTGCGTGCATAGGGTTCCTCGAACTCTTCGGCATCCGTATATCGTACCGTATATACAGTCGGCTTTTCTTTCGACACAGTGGCGGAAAGTGCCGCGATTACCGAAGAATCCATTCCTCCGGAAAGTTCGACCCCGATTGGCACGTCGGCGATAAGACGCAGTCGGACAGATTCGGTCAATCGGCTTTTCAACTCACGTGAAGCTTCGTGAAGCGGCAGGTCACCTACCTTGAGGCGAGTTCGAGGAAAACGCCAGTAGTGAACGGGACTCGGATGAACCGACAACGAAAACACGGCATAGCTCGCGGCGGGAAAACTTTGTATACCGGTAAAAAATGTTTGCTCATTGATTCGTTGTCTTCCGTAAATTAACCACCCGCGGGCAACCGGCTCGTTGAGCGCAGCGTTCGAACCAATTGACTCAATCGAGAGCAGTGCCTTGATTTCCGATGCGAAATACAGCCTGCCTCCGGTTACGGCGTAATAAATCTGTTTTTTGCCGATTCTGTCTCGTGAAAGGATAAGTTCATTTGTGCGCGAATCGTAAAGAGCTGCCGACCAGAATCCGTTGAAATGGGAAAAACACTCGTACGACCAGTGCTTGTAAGACTCAACAAACACTTCGGTATCGGACTCGGTCCGAAAGGTATGGCCCTTGCCGATCAGGTACTTTTTGATCTCTCGATAATTGTAGATCTCGCCATTGAAAACAAGGCAGCATGTCTTTTGTGTATCGAAAAAAGGCTGGTGCGCCCGCGAGTGCAAATCAATTATCGAAAATCTCCGGTGCGCCAGGCCGATATCGGCGGTGGGGCGCGAGGTCGAATCGGCAATGTGCGACGTAGTCTCTTTGAATTCCCGTACCGATTCGTCGCCGTGGAGTGGGGTCATGAGTCCCGCTTCACGCGATATCTCCACATACCCTTCGTCGTCGGGCCCGCGATGAGCAATCGCGGCATTCATCTTTTTGAGTTGAGAGGGTAACTCGGGGAAATGCTCCAACGAGAAAATTCCGGCAATTCCACACATTTAAAATATCGTTTCGTTTAACCTTTGACCTTGCGCCCGGATACCGGCGGTTTCAAATATAGTTTTTCAAAGCCGGGTTTCGCTGTCCGAGAGCACGCTGTATGCAGAGGGGCTTGTCTGGGATACCGGAAGAACGAATCATAGCATCCCCGAAATTGCGGAAATACGGCTGCAAAGACGGGATGAAGCCGGGAAGACCATGCTGGCCTGCATTCAACGAATATCCTTCGTAACAAGATTTGCCGAAATCCTTCCGGATTCGTATATCGTCGGTAATCCCGAGCCTGGGTGCGTTCCGCCACCAACCAGATAACATCGCCCACACTCCTCAAACCGATTACGCGGCCGCAGATAGAGAAGCTGGGTTAAGTTGTGTGCCAGGTTGAACGTGGAGCCGCGGTAGATATGGTAGTCGTTTTGCCACTGCATCGGGGTAATCGTGTGTTCTTCTACAATGTGAGACCGGATATCGCCCATTGAAGTCCTCCGTTCAATGCGATCCAGTACCCTGTTGCGATACGCCGCGGAAAACCCTTCGGTCCACTCGAATCCGGAAAATGCGTTGGCTACCGGGACAAGGATGTACAGGGCTGAATGACCTTTGGGGGCAAGGGTCGGGTCGGTTATCGATGCGTTTCGTACATAAATCGACATGTCTTCCGACGGAGCATGGCCGCGGGATATGTCCTCAAGATTTTCCTTGTAGTTCCGCGCAAAGATAATGTTATGGTGCGGCTCTTCATAGAGTTTGTCCAGACCAAGGTATATCATGAACGTGGAGCAGGAATACCTCTTCCTGTCGAGTCTGGGACGAGCATACTTTTTCAGGTATCCGGGTTCGAACAAAGTTTCCATCGCATGACCGAAATCGGCGTTGATCACAACGGCATCGGCTGAAACCCTTTCTCCTCCCTCGAGGAGTACACCACGGGCATTCCGTTTCGAATCGGCAAGTATGCGTGTAACCCTTTGACCGAGGTGAATTTTTCCGCCATTTTCGACAATTATCCGTGCCATCGCCTCGGATATTTTGCATAATCCACCAATTGCATGTGTGATGCCGAACGCATGTTCTATATAGGGAATGATCGTGAATCCGCCGGGGCAGTCCCACGGGCTCATGCCCAGATATTTTGCCTGAAAGGTGAAACTCAGACGGCAAAGCTCGTTGTGGTAGTATCTGCCGAGATTACGGTAAAGACTCTTGTCCAAAGAAAGATACGGAAGCGCTTTTAAAAGCGTAGGATTGATCATGCTGAATAGCGTTGAGTAATCCTTCTTCAGGCACGGGAAAAGCTTCGCGTACCGTTTCCCTTCGTCTTTCAAAAAACGATCGAGCCCATTGCTGTTACCCGGGAACATCCGGTCAAGCTGCGTTTTCATGTCCGAGTGATCAGTGGTTGGAAACAGTGCGCCGTTGAGAAATGAGAGCTTGTACATCGGCTCGAGCTTGACCAGCTCCAAATAGTCCTCCCAGTTCCGTCCGGCAAGCTCAAAAACCTCTTTCAGAAGAAAGTCCATCATGAGAAAGGTTGGACCCGTGTCGAAATGGTACTTCCCGAGTACCAGATCTCTGTTTCTGCCGCCCACATCTTCCTCTCGCTCGAAAACGGAAACCTTGTATCCCCGTCGGGACAATATCATCCCAGCGGTCAATCCCCCGGGTCCCGCGCCAATTATCACTATGTGTTTCAAAGTCCGCGCCTTTCGGGTTAGATTGGTCGCGCGGACGGGAATTAGACAACCCCCGTCACACCGCAAATTCAGTCTTGCGAACCGGATGATTACGCTCGATCAGGGCGGCGGCCTGCATTCCCCCCATTACCACCATCGGCATACCACACCCCGGATTGACACTACCACCCACAAAATACATGTTTCTGAATTGCATACTTCTTTTCGAAGCCTTGAACGCCATGTTCTTTTTTCGGTCGCTTACAACTCCGTAAATTGATCCCATGTTTGAATAGTATTCCTGTTGTATATCGTACGGAGTCCATATATGCTCATGTACAATATGCTCCTTCAGGTCGGGGGCTACCATGCGCATGCATTTTTTCAGTATTTTCCGCCCGTATTGAAGGTAATCGTCGCGACTGTATTTATTTGGTTCGGTGAGATGAGGTATATGCGGCAACAACTTCAGTACATCGCAACCCTCGGGAGCGATTAGTTGATCGGTTCGGCCCGGGGCGACAAGATAGATCGTGGGGTCATCGGGAAGGCGGTATTTGTTGTAAACCGAGTCGTAATGCTCCCCGGGATTCTTCGAGAACAGGAAATTGTGATGCGCTAATCCGGTATATTGTCTATCAAGCCCAAGGTGGATGAGCAGTCCGGAGCACGACGGCTCGAATTTGCGCAATCTTTTCAGATCCCGTTCGCTTGCATGAAGCAGCTCTCGACAGGCGGGGATTACCTCCATATTGGAAACTACAATGTCGGTCGAAACGAAACGCCCGTCGGACAAACGAATTCCGTCAACGCACGATCCCGAATGAGACGCCTTTTTCACTTCGGCGTTGAGATGCACGGTTACGCCCAGTTCATCCATTAGTTTCGACATCGCGTTCGTGAGACCATACATTCCTCCGCGGACGTACCAGAGCCCGAACCCGTACTGTACCCAGGGCAACAGGTTGAGAAATGCCGGCGCCTGGTCGGCTGAGGATCCGATGTACTTTGAGAAAAAAGAAAAGATGTTCCGCAGATACCTGTTCGAGAAATGGGCATTGACCCCTGCGCTCATGCTTCGAAGCGCATCGAGCTGCATGATTCGCCATGGAGCAATAGATGTTAACACATTCCGAAGATTGTCCGCCCCATTGTCGAAATATGCGTCCTGCACCAGTGTATACTGTCGCGCACTGTATGAAAGGAAATCGTCGAACTCTTTTGGCGCCTTTGGGTCGATCGCCGCAAAGAACTCCTTCTGCTCATTCAGATTCTGGATCAGATCGATCTGCGTGCCGTCTTCAAAAAAATTCCGCCAATGGACCGATGGACTCTCAATAATAACGTAGTCTTCCAGGCTCTTTCCCCCAAGTGAAAACAACTGCCGAAAGATTTCTGGAAACGTGAGTATCGAAGGCCCCAGATCGAAGGTATATCCGTCGCGTTGGAGAACGTTGAGTTTGCCTCCGAGACGGGCGTTTTTCTCGTAAAGACCTACATGGTATCCCCTGGCGGCAAGTGCGATTGCCGTGGACATACCCCCAAGTCCGCCGCCGATAACGGCAACGCGAGTGGCAGTGGTATCGGTTTCGCCGTTCATGGCGGCTCCAATCCGGAAATAGCTTCCATTGGGAAGCGGATGAGTCTCGGTTATGCAATGGCTTGGGGCGAATATCCGAAAATCGTTTCGGAGACGCCCTGTGATGCTGATGATTCCCGCAAACCCCATGCCTCCATCGGATAACGCCCTCCCGGCAAGTGACGTATCCAAAACCAGTTGGCGTTAATTTTGATAAGGCTTTGGTAACAGGAGTTCTCGCCTGATAAACGTAGTCGTGAATTATCGCGAACAGACACCATTGTCCAGCCCAGGTTTCGCAGAATGCCGTGAGTTGGTTGCGAAACTTGGGCCGGCAGCTATGTAACGGGAAACTATGTCTGAAACACGAATCGATATCCACAAGCACTTCTTTGCAACCGGCATAACTCGTATCCCGGAATTTCGCTATCAGGCATTGACCCGTCTGGCCCGGTTCTGTCGTCTCGAACGCGATGCCCTGGCCCGGGCTCTTGCCAAAGATATGTCGAAACCCCCGACAGAGGCGTACACGGGCGAAATCGCTCCCATCGAAGCGGAAATTCGTCATACCCGCCGCCGATTTTGCCAATGGATGAAGCCGACCCGGGTAGCGACATCTCCGCTGAATTTACCAGGTCGCGGTCGACATTATCCCAGTCCGTATGGAACCGTTCTCATTATTGGTCCGTGGAACTATCCGGTCGGATTGATTCTTCAACCGCTTGTTTCGGCTCTTGCCGCGGGAAACTGTGCCGTGTTAAAGCCTTCGGAACAGGCGCCCGAAACGGCTTCGGTTCTGCGGAACAGATTGCCCGAATACTTCGATCCTCGCCATGTATCCTGCGTAACCGGCGGGGTATCCGTTGTGAAGGAGTGTATCGATGCCGGACCGGACATGGTATTTTTTACCGGTGGAAGCGAAGCCGGGCGACACGTAGGAGAGCAGTGTGCCCGACGATGGATACCGTCGGTGCAGGAGCTTGGAGGTTGTAATCCATGCATTGTCGATTCATCGGCCGATATTCCGGAAGCCGCGCGAAGAATCGCATGGGGCAAGTTTTTCAACGCCGGACAGACTTGTGTGGCACCGAATCACTGTTTTGTACATGAGCGGGTATATAACTCCTTCATTTACGAAATCAGGAAAACCATTACCCGATTCTACGGAGCAAACCCCGCAAAATCGCCTGACTTCGGACGAATATGCACCGATAAACAGTTCGATGCACTTGTCGATCGATTGAATAGGCGAAACGTCGAGCCGGTGATGGGCGGAGAATACGACCGTGAGAAAAAGTATATCGCCCCCTCCCTCATTCGAGTTTCCGAATTCGATAACCCGCTTCTCACATCGGAAATTTTCGGTCCGATTCTTCCGGTGGTCTCGTATCCTAATCTCGGAGATATGCTGTCCGCTATTCAAAGGACGCCTCCGTCATTGGCCGTCTATATTTTCACGCGAAACGAAACCTCGATCCGTCTCGTTCGGGACACAACTACGTCCGGTTCGCTTTGTATCAACGGTACCATGCATATGATAATGTCGACAAAACTGCCGTTCGGGGGGGTGGGAAGAAGCGGAATGGGGCGATACCACGGGAAAGCCGGATTCGACGCGTTCAGCTTTCGTCGTTCGGAACTGCATAAACATCCCCGTCTGGGTTTCCCACTGCTCTATCCCCCATACCGGGTTCCGGTTTCCGTTGTTTCGCGGGCTCTGAGTTGGGTTTTGTGGCGGTAGGAGGGGTGAGGGGATTTTGATATGGTTACGACTGTGCGATTTCGTACGCGTACTCAGTGAAGCCGAAGGCGAAAGTGTACTCAGCGAGGCGGTACTCGATTTCCCAGCCATTCGGCCCGGGAAAGAAAGTGCCGGAATTCCGCTCAATAGCTGACTGAACAGATTTCTTTGGGGGTATGCGTTTAGCCCGGGCTTTGCGTTCGAGCGAGAGTATATCCGTAATCCGGAATCATGACGGCCTCATTGTTCGAACTCTCTAACTATCCGTATCGCATCGCGCATTTTCCGTGGATTCTTTCGTCCCGGACTGATCTCCACTCCGCTGTTCACGTCGACCGCATAGGGATGAACCTGCTCGAGCGCTTCGGATAGATTCGACGGCCCAAGGCCGCCGGCAAGAATGAGCGGTGTGGATTTGAGCGTTGCACGGGAAGCTGTCCGCCAGTCGAACACTTTGCCGGTTCCACCCGAGGATCCATCGGCCCAGGTGTCGAGAAGAAACGAGGATACCTTGTATTCATCGAGAATCCGAAGGTCGAACTGCTGATCCACACCGAATGCCTTAATCACCGGCAGCGGCATTTCGGCAACCTGCTCCGGGGATTCATTTCCGTGTAACTGTACCGCTCCGATTTGTGCCTCGTGTGCTATTTCAACGACTCTATGAGTGGGTTCATTCACGAAAATCCCAACTTTAGTCACAAACGCGGGCAGCTTGCGGATAATCTCGCGTGCATCGGCGGGAGCGATATATCGTGGACTCTTTGGATAGAAGATAAACCCCAGAGCGTCCACTCCCAGACCCGCCGCAATTCGGGCATCTTCGTATCGGGTAATTCCGCATATTTTAATCTTGGTTGCCACTAATGCTGAAATCCTTTCGACTGTAATTCCGAGAACCACCCAAAAGGGATCCTCGTTGTGCCGGAGATCCTGCAGTTCCGAGTCGCTCCGACATATCGATCTGGAATATACTACTCCGGCAGAATCGGAGAAAAAGACGGAGACCGGGGCGATCGGCGGATCTTCTTTTTAGAAGCTGTAGCCTACGGTGGCATGAACGTTATGCGAGCGTTTCCGTCCGCTCCTCGGGGGCGTTGCTTCGATACCGTAGAGAACGCCGACTGGTCCGATCGGGGACATGTAGCGCAGTCCTCCGCCGGTAGTGAGGCGTATGTCGCTACTGAAAAGATCGTCAGGGTCGTTGGAAAGCGACCCGAGATCCAGGAAAATCGGCAATTCGAATTTGTTGCCGATACTGAATCGAGGTTCAATTGTCGCCGAAAGCATTGAAGGAAAACCTTCAGCCTCGTCGGTACCGTCCCGCACCTCGAGCAGGTTGGGCTGAAATCCTCGTACCGAGCCGGTTCCCCCAAGAAAAAACAGCCGGTCGGCCGGAACGTCCACCTGCGATTGTTTGCCGGTATAGGAAACGATATGCCCTGTGCGTGCGGCCAGGGCAAGAGTCAACCAGTCATTTTTTTCCGGAGTAAAGTACGTTTTCGCTTCCAGTTTGATTCGCATATAATCCTCCAGCGGATTCCGAATACCTTTCGAAAAGTCGGTAGTGATCGAGAGGAACGACCCCGAACGCGGTCTGATCAACGAATTCCGGGTGTCGTACCGTGCCGACGGTCCCAGTATCAATGCATTGCGGGACCGCTCCTTCGCGGTGTCCGCGGGTGCGTCGGTCGATACCGTATCGCCTCTGGTGAATACCGAACGGCGTTCGTATCGAAGAGAGAGACCGGAACTGAGCGTCGGGGACCATCGACGGTTCAACCCGGTGTTGACACCCCAGGCAACCGTGCCGAAACTCTTGCCAAATTCGGTCTCCCGTTCCCATCCCGCATCGATCGAGGCCGAGAGGTGTTCCCTCAATAACCGTGGCTCGAGTAAACCGACTTTAGCGCGCTGCACGGTTTGACCAATTTCTCCCTCGATCCAGGCTCGTTTGTTTTTCCCGAGCAAATTCCTGTTTGTCAGTTTTGTATTCAGGAAAAAGCCACGATCGGACTGGAATCCTCCCCCCGATTGAAGCAGGTACTTCGCATGTTCATTGGCCGTCACAAACAGATGAACGGTGTCGCGTTTCTCGGCAAGCCCTATCGATTTGAAGGAGGTCGATTTCAAGACCGGAAGATTTCTGAGCCTTTCCTGAGCGCGGAGAAGCTCCGACAGGATTAGAGTGTCGCCGGTGGTAAGGTCAAACCGTTGCTGAAGAATATCTCTGTGGGTGCGAAAGGCGCCCGTATAAAAAACATTACCGATTTTCACAAATGGTCCGGGAGTGAAGTCGTAGTTCACGGTGACCGAGGAACTGTCGTCGTTGAACAAGACATTGGGTACAACTTTTGCGTGCGGATACCCTCGCTCGGACCCGGCGGTCGAGAGGGTCGCCGCATCGGAATGCACCAGGTATTCGCGATACGGTTCCCCGGGACGAGTTTCGAGATGTATCTCCCGCAGATCCGGGCCGTCGGGACCGAGATTTCGCACGGAGGCTTCTCGTACAACAGACTGTACACCTTCGTGGATACCAAGCACTACTTCCACTCCCGTACTTTCCCGGCTCCAGGAGACGTCTGGGTCGATTCGTACTTGCAGGTAGCCTCGGTTTCGGTATAACGCACGAAGAGCGACAATGTCTTCGGCAAGGGTCTCTTCTTTATAAGTCCCTCGTTGAAAAAGCCCCTGTTGTACCGTAAGAAGGTGCGTGCCTAGATCTTCCCGGGTAAATACCGTTGCCCCCTCCAGACGTATCGACTGAACTATTGGACGAAGCCCCTCTTCCACAATAAAGGTTACGGTTCGAACAGGGTTTTTCCGTGGTGACTCATTCAATTCGGTTGTGTACCCGATCCGCGGCTCAAGATACCCCATTCGCCGATACCGAAGCTCGATATTTCGTGCAAACCTCCGTAACCCGCGGTCGCCGACATTTCCGTATTCGGGGAGCGGATTCTCCCGCTCCAGAGATCGATCGCTCAGGCGTGCATTGCCCTTGAATTCAACGTGATACATTGGCCCTTCATGTATTCGCATGATAATCCGAAGCCGGTTTGGATTACTCTGTGGCACGATTTTCGTGCCGATATCTATCTCGACAAATCCTTTTCGCCGATAGTAAGCCGTCAGTTCCCTGATATCTTGTTCAAAACGTTCGCGAACAAAACGGCCGAGTTCTCCGGGAAGAACCGAGGAACGCCAGGTTTGCATTCGCAGCTTCAAGGCGGCATTCGAAAGAGCACGGTTCCCTGAAATTACGAAATCGATTGCCCGGGCCGATTCGCCCCGTTTTATCGAGATACCAAGAACAACTCGTCCGTTTCGACTCTTTTCATCTTTGGGGTGAACGTGAAGCATAACCGTGGGAGACTCGAATCCCTCGAGAGCGAAGAGCCTCACCAGAAGATCTTTCTGGCGGTGCAGTTCCGATTCTTTCAGGGGATCACCGGGTTGAATTGTAATTGTTTTGAGAATGCTGGAGCGAAACAATGGATATGCGCCGGAGATCCGTATCGAAGAAATGATCAGATAGGGTACCAGCCGGACGTTAAAAGACACGGAGTCGCGCGCAACCCATGTGGAATCAAATTCTACGGTTTCGAATCTTCCGCATGTCCGAAGAGCATGAAGCGATTGTTCGAGATCTTCCCGGTTGTATGGGGAATGCGGCCGAACGTAAACCAGGCTCCGAGCCATCCGTTCCAGATGAGGCGAACTGAAACGGGAAGTGTCGATATCAACCGACACCCCTGAAACAATCGGCTCGGAAGAAGCGGGTCCGGCTGTCACGAATACAACAAGCAGCACGCGGAACAGCAAGAGGCCCATGTGAAAATGTTTTTGTCGGCCTGCGGGGTGATTAGTGAAAGGCAGATCGTTTGAATCCATGCTATCGAAACTCCTGTCGAAACTCCATCTGAGCCCCGAAAGCACCTTCGGTGTCCCGATAACCGGTTACGCTTATGCTTTCAAGAATGCGATACTCCGCTGTCGCTCGTTGTACGAAATCTCCTTTTTGTGTCTCCACCGAATACATCGTGCCCAACCTGCGGGTAAGCTGCTTACCCATGGTTAATTTGATATTGTCAATTTTATCGGCATTCAGCTCCAATTGGTCCAGTCCGGTAACATCCTTGATATCTCTGCCGAACGTTTGTGCAAGTACCTGCATCAATAAACGGTCCGCCGACATCGACGACACTATTTCTCCTCGCTCGAGTTCCGATCGTGTTTTGCCGAACAGCAGAAGCGAAAGGATGTCGGGGTCCTGTTCAGGCGGAGAGGAACTGAGGGAGAATGTCAAGTTGCCGGTGGTGCCGGTTACCCGGAGAATAATTGTCCACGTTCGTATTTGAGCCCGGCCGACAATATTCACCTCGGGCCGATTCGTGTCGGAGGGAAGGAATTCTATAAACCCTTTATCAACTTCAAATCTCCTGCGTTGATACGTGATTGTACCCGATTCGATTGACGCTTGTCCCTGAACGACCGGCTTGTGAATAGTACCGACGAGAGTGACTTGGGGATTGACTGCAATCCGGGTGATATTGTTCTCTATCATGAATTGGTCCCGTTGGGCAACGGAGATGTTCAAAGAAATCGAATCCAGAATCGTTTTTTCGGCGGACCGCGCGCCGGCCGGCATCGATTTTTTGGGGAAATCGAGACGGTGAAGGCGCATATCTTTGTAGTAAACCCCCTCGAGAAGGGCGGCCTCTCCGGTCAGGAGAAGATTCTCTCGTGGGCCTTTAAGATGGAGTCTTGTGTTGGCAATCATGTCGGCCGTGCCGGGAATCGTAACTGGAAAAGATGTCGCGTGAATTGTAATGTCGGCCGACGAAGGACGTAACCCCTGCAACGAAATTCCGCCGTTTATCGATACCTCTCCCCGGCCGCTTTCTCCTATGATATCCTTTAAATGTATCATCTCAGGGGTTACGACAATTCTTCCGTATATCGAATTGATTTTCTGGTTCGTTTGCGGAATTGTGAAGCCGATGTCCTGCAAATCGAGATAGGCATTGATCGAAGGGTCTTTACCGGATCCGGTAGAGGCTATCGATCCGGAAATACGAATGAATCCCGCTGGGTCAATGTGGTCTTTCATGAAGGGTTCAAGCGCGGCGGACGGAATTCTGCCGTCAAAGGTTATTCGATATGCCCCCCTGAGATCCCCCCCGCCATTCAACTCCAACTGACCATCGTCAATAAAATTGATTTGAAAGGAGGGTATTTCGATCCTCCCGGCATTAACAGCCGCGATAAGGTCATTCGCATGAATCAGGACTGAATCGCTGTCTGTGAGATATACCGATCCCAACCGAAGCTCTGAAGACAGCTCCGCGATCCGGTCAAGGTCTCCCCGGGCGGTGAGGGCGCCCTCTATTCCCCCTGAAATTCCCTGTATACCCGCGAACTCGAGGTATCTTCCAATTCGGGTATCGTTGAAGATCAGTGCCAGGTCGAATTCGCGAGTGTCGAGATGATACCGGCCGTCCAGCGAAAAATCGGACTCGCTCGTTACATGCAGAAGGCCGTCTTCAAGAAGAACCGCGGCGGTGATGTCTTCGAGACGACGTCCGTCAATCGAAAGGTCGGTCGCAGAGATGAAACCGTTGACCGTGGGGCGCGAAACGCTTCCCCCGAAGGCAAATGAAAGCATTACTGATCCGGCTACCGAGTCCGTGCAGTCGGCATGGGGCAGGCACGAACGTATCGAGATTGCCGAACCCTCGGCCATGCCGCTCAAGGTACCGTCGAACCCAACCCGGGCCGATCCCCGGAGTTCATCGGACTCGGTGAGTTGAATTCGTATCGAATTCATGTTCAGTGCCGAATCCTCCAGATTGGCCTCGATCACAAGTGCGGCTATCGGAATCCCGTAGGCCCGGAGCGAGTCCCCAAAAATGCACAGTGATCCAATCAGAGCCTCCGAATTCCTTTCCAGGTCAGCACCGACACGTAGCCGCCCGGCAGTGTTGCCGAATATATCTTTCAGAAAGAGCGAATCCGCAAAATGAGCGCCCTTCAGGTTTGACCGGTTGTCGCGGAGGAAACCCGATAATGCAACCGATGATCTCACACCCGCGGCTGTACCGGAGTCGGTCGGTAGCGCTCCGGTGGGGTTTCCGGTGCCGTTCGTGTAGACTTGGTTTCCGTTTTTTTTCGAAAATGCAATGTCGCTCAGATCAACTGTCACAATGCTCCTGGGCTCCCGTTTAAGCGCAGTGGATTGCGGATCGGGCGTTCTCTTGATCTGGGGGATTCCTTTGGAATTGGTATTCAGTGAGCACCATGGATCGGTCAGTTCCAGGCTCGACACGTGAAGGCATCCCCGAATAAGGTCGAAAAGACGAATATGAGCACGTGCGAATCTGAATCCGGCTATTGCTTTGCCATTGTCACCGCGGACCGTGCCACCGGTAAGGGATACGAGACGGGACATAGGATGTATAGTCAAACGCTCGAAGGTAATATCACCCGGGATGCTCGCATTGATGCGATTCACGAGTGCGTTCCTGAACCGGGGCGTTTTCGGGACTATCAGCATGGCGCTGAAAAGTATAACAGAAATGCCCCCGAGCGCAATAACCGCCGCCGGGCCGATTTTTCGGTGAATCGACATAAAAGTTCTATTAGCACGCATTTACGCTGTTTTACCGTGTTTTCAACCAAGACGTACACCGGAATTCCACGGAATACGTCCCAACCATTCGAAAACGGTTGCGAATAAGAGAAATCCCATTGGTTGTGTGGGAGGAGAAAAATAACTTGTCGAAAGCAACCGTAGATTCAAGTTAGCCCAAGTTTCGCAGCCAGGAACGAGCAGCATGCCGTGAGTTGGTTGCGAAACCTGGATCAGGGCTTCTGCCTGGAGCGTAGTCTTCGAAGACGTGGTATAAGGTCGGCGGGATTATCGGAACGCATGAGCGATTCTCCGACCAGGACGGCACATGCCCCCGCCTCCATGAGCGGTTTGGTATCGGAGTCGGAGAAAATCCCGCTTTCCGAGACCACGGCCACATTTCGGGGAATCACGGGCAGCAGGTCAAGAGTGAGTGAAATATCGGTCTCGAACGTCCTGAGATTGCGATTGTTGATCCCGATCAGATTCGGCTCAAATCTCATCACCCGATCCAGCTCTTCGGAGGAGTGGATTTCAATCAGCGGATCGATATCCAATTCCAGTGTCGCATGATAAAGTTCGTCCATTTGACCGTCGGACAGGCATGCGGCAATCAGGAGCATGCCGTCGGCGTTCAAGCCCGCCGTTTCGAATACCTGCAGCGGATCGATTATAAAGTCTTTCCGGAGTACCGGTTCGGGTATGGTGTTTCGAACAGCGGTGAGGTAGTCGGGTGATCCCTGAAAGAAATCGACATCGGTAACCACCGACACCGCCGACGCCCCCCCTTCATGGTATTGTCGGGCGCGGTTTTCCGGATTGAATTCCGGATCTATAATGCCTTTCGACGGCGAAGCTTTTTTGACCTCGGCGATAAGTGCCAGCTCGGGACGAATATCCAGAGAGTCGCGGAACGGACGTTTGGCGTCGGTTCTGCCTTTGAACTCACCACGTCGTTTCCGCAACAGGCGTACCTCTTCCTTTTTATGCTCGACTATTTTCTGAAGAATATCCGCCATACTGTTACGCCTTTACCGTGAGCATATCAACGAAGTTTTTCAAAAGGTCTTTTCCGACCGCCGTAAGAATTGATTCGGGATGGAATTGGATTCCGTGTACAGGGTAACGCTTGTGTCGAAGCCCCATAATCAGTCCGTCTTCGGTCCATGCGGAGATTTCGAGTTCTTCGGGAAGAGATTTCCGCTCCACAATGAGGCTGTGATATCGGGTGGCGGTGAAGGGATTCGGTAATCCGGCGAATACCCCTTTGCCGTCGTGGTGGATTTCCGACACTTTGCCATGCATAAGATACGGTGCCCGAATCACCTTTCCCCCAAACGCCTGACCAATCGATTGATGTCCCAGGCAGACGCCGAGTAGTGGAAACTGTGAGCCGAGCTTACTGACTATGTCGAGCGAAATCCCGGCATCATCGGGAGTACACGGTCCGGGTGAAATGACAATCCCCGACGGTTTTTTCCCGACAATCTCGTCGGTGGTAATTTTGTCATTACGATACACCTCGATTTCCGGGTACATTTCTCCCAGATACTGCACGAGGTTGAACGTAAACGAATCGTAGTTATCAAGCATTAGTATCATTTGTGTACCCTGCCTTTTGTGCCCGCCAATGCCAATCAATGCAAGCGTGAAAGATGTTGGAATCTGTATACTTTACTTTCGTGCTCGTAATCATCGCAACCGTTCATCCACAACATCGACTCGGAATAACAGAAAAACTGCTCTCCCGGTAATCGCAGCACTACCTCTTCACCGCCTCCCCGGCACGACGGATCGCTGCAAACAACGCCTTTGCTTTATTCACCGTTTCTTCATACTCTCTGGAAGGTACCGAATCGGCCACCACTCCCGCCCCGGCCTGGACCGAGACATGCCCGTTTCGGTAGGTAAGAGTACGGATTACGATACAGGTGTCAAGATTACCTGAAAAATCGATATATCCCAGTGCACCGCCGTAGATCCCCCGACGAACCGTCTCAAGCTCGTCGATAATCTCCATGGCCCGAATCTTCGGTGCGCCGCTTAATGTGCCGGCCGGAAAACAGGAGTAGAGCGCATCAAATGCATCGCGATCCTTTCGCAGCTTCCCTCGGACATTGGTCACTATATGCATCACATGCGAATATTTCTCGATATGCATCATCTCTTCGGGGGTAACCGTGCCGTATTCACTCACCCGACCGACATCATTTCGTCCGAGATCGACCAGCATGACATGTTCGGCGATTTCCTTGGGATCGGCCAGAAGCTCCCGCGCCAGTATCTCGTCTTCATGCTCCGTCGCCCCCCGAGGACGGGTCCCCGCGATAGGCCGGGTGTCGACCCAGCCGTTTTCCACACGCACCAGCATTTCCGGTGAAGCACCTACGATTGTGGTGTCGTCGCAGGCCAGATAGAACATGTAGGGTGACGGGTTCACCGTTCGAAGAATCCGGTACAGATCGAACGGGTCGGCTTCGAGTTCGAGTCCGAATCGCTGAGACAACACGACCTGAAAAATGTCCCCTGCTTTGATATATTCCTTGCACTTCTCAACGGCTGACTCAAATTTTGAGCGTTCGAAATTTGAGGTAATCGGTCCCGGTTCGCCGATGTTTAACTTTATCGAAGGAAGCGGGTTATTCTCGAGCCGGGATTCGAGGTCTTCGATCCGGGCCACACACTGTGCATATGCCTGATCGAGCTTCCCCCGCTCTTCGGTGAAAATATTGCTGATCAGCAGGAGATGGTGTTCCCGGTTATCGAACGCGATGATCGTGCGGTAAAATGCATAGAAGATTTCATCGAGTTCGTCCTCTCGAGGATTGGAGTCGGGAATGTCTTCCCAGATTCGCACCGAATCGTAGGAACAGAATCCTACCGCACCACCACAGAACCGCGGAAGCCCTTCGGCATGTGCGGGTTGATATTTCGCCAGGAGCCCCCGGAGCATTTCAAGCGGATTTCCCGTGCCATTCTCGTTATATTCGCCGGAAATTTCGTAGTTCATCCCACGGGAGCGGAAAATGAGAAATGGGTCGGCACCGATGAACGAATATCGGGCCACCGTATCGCCGCCGGTGACACTTTCGAGCAGAAATCCATACTTTTTCCCCGCAAACAGTTTCATCCAGACAGAAACCGGCGTCTCCGTGTCGGCAAGGATAGTTCTGCATACGGGAATGACATTACCGTTTTCGGCGAGTTTCTTTGCCTGTTCAAGTGTCGGATAGGTCACGCGAGTTCTCCGTCTTTCCGGGCGTGGTTTGGTAGTATTCTATTCATATATAGATAATTGTGCGCTTGTGGCGCATTGTTTTTTACGAGCACGAGCAAGAGCAGACACCAGTCAAATGTTATCGAGCCCTACAATATAAAATCAGGCCGCCTTGTATCTATTCGAGGGATGAGCTACTCTGGTTGAGCAATGGCGTTTTTCGCACCAAATCGGCAGATCACATGATCCTTCGGGTTCTGTGTTGCGGCAAAAAAAATGCAGCAAGGCAATTCTCACTGCAAAAAGTTTGCAGTGAGAATGCAAAATTTGTGCAGTATAGGTATCGTATTGTATATTTGATAGAAGTTCGGAGTAGGCGCCCGGTCCTAACCCAGGTTTCGCAGTCGAGAGACGCCTCTATGGAATCGGCAATATTCGAGAATTCCAACGCTTCGTGCAGTTTCTCGCGATTCGATGTTCGCAGCAACTCAACATGTCGTCGCTTGCCAATGATGTCGGGGTGGCGACAAATACGATAAAGAACTGGATATCAATTCTTGAGAGTTCCCGGATTATCTATCTGCTTCCTCCCTGGACCGTCAATGTCGGCAAACGAGTAGTGAAATCACCTAAGGTCTATTTTACCGATTGTGGACTTGTCTGTTATCTGAGCGGCATCAGAGATCGGCACTATATTATGGAAGGCCCTCAGGCGGGCGCTCTGTTCGAGAATTTCGTAATTCAGGAAATCGTTAAAACGGTAGCTTTCCACGGCAATTCGCCGTCATTGTACTATCTACGAACCCGTGACGGTCTGGAAATTGACCTCCTGATAGCGGATTCCCCCCGGCGAATCATTCCGGTTGAAATAAAGTTGTCTCAGACGCCGCGAAGCGATATGGCCGTTCCCATGCAACGCTGCCGCACGGAGTTTCCTTCACTGAAGCTCGCCGACGGTCGCATTGTGTGCTTAAAACCGGAATCTTTGTCACTGGGCGGCGGGGTGATTGCCCAAGATATCCGCGGTTTTATTGACTGGTACGAAAACGAAAACGATACGCTTCATTCGTGATCCCGGCGCCGTGAATCCTCGGGTAAGACGCCTGTCCTTTGACTCCGTCGATACCCGGCAGGACTCATGCCCATGACCGCCCAGAACTGCCTCGAATCAGTTTTGTCTACCACCGATGTGATACCGCCACAGTGCCCACCCCAAACCATTCGGGCAGTCTTTGATTGGATTTGCAGGTATCCGGCCAAAACCTGAGATCGCTCTCGCCGGACCCACAGCGTGAAGCATGAAACTATTTTGCCTGGTGGGGCGTCTCTATATAGTGCCTGTTCGAAAACTTCCGTTTATCGAGTCCCGAAATAACGTCGGGAAGATAAACTCTTCGTTTTCGACGGTTTCCCGACAGGCACTATATATGAGTAACACATTTGGCGGCCCACCGGAAAAAGGAGCTTTTCATGCGACATCTGTCCTGCCTCTTCCTCTTTGTACTCTGACGGCTTTCATTTCCATACCCGACAGCCTACGGGGGACTTTCGAAAGCGTCAACCCCTGACCGGTCGCGATGCGGGCATGCTTTATGTGGGTTCCGCGGCACGACACCGAAGCGGGTCCGCAGATCCCGAAGCGCGTAGGAGCGGATACCATGGCATCGAGTAGCACCTAATCCTCAGATTCTCTTTGTCTGTGAAATGCCGCCACACTCTCGCCGCCCACCTTCCGATCAGGAAGAAGAAAGAAGAAGGACAATGCACCGCTGTGCGGCACTTGGCATATAGAGGCTATGACTTGGCTCGCGGGATCGTATTCGGTTCCCAGAACTGGGTCAGAAGATGGATCTGCGCGAGGGCATGCGGCGGCACAAATCTGGTGCTCCCGGTTGTCACTGCGTTCCGCTGCGTGTGAGATTATCAGGTCTTGGAGATTACATGCCGCTGAACCCCCGATTAGTATTCGGACAAGAAGCCGGTCCCCATCCCGTTCACAGCCGCTCGAGATGGGGAGAAACTACGGCACGGGAGGCCTGTGGCATTCGAAATGCCCCCGCATGGCGATCACCTATTGGTCTTTGGAGACAAGGATGGAAACATGTCGGTTACCGCGTGTGTGCATATAGATCACGCCGTCACGGTCCGCCTCTAAACCGGTACGATCGTGATCAACTCGTGAAACTCCTGCATGCATCCTTTGTACAAGGTCGAGATTAAGCTTATGCTTCAGGACTTTTCCCTCATTCAATACATATAGGAAGTTGTTCCTTGAAGCGATAGCTCTCCCTGCCGGTATGGTCACAGTAGTATCAGATCGAAAACTCCCACGGTTAGGGTCAAAAAGCATAAGCCCCTCCCCCCATGACGTTTCCTTGAAGCCGATAAGGGAATCAATCTGAACCAATTTACTATTCTGAGAATGACCAGTCAATGTATACACCTCGCAGGGTTTGCCCGGATTCAGGCGACAGATCGCTGTTTCTGTGAGGAGAAAAACTTCTCCCGACGGGCGAGGCATGAAATCCATACCACCGGATGCCATATGGTAGCTTTGAGCTTCTGTCTCGGAGGAAGCATAGTTTTCGGCATTCAGGAATTCGCCGGTTTCCGAGTAAATTTCCATGAGGACGCTGTCGTCAAGAAACTTTTCCTCCGGGGCGGATACCCAAATTGGTAAGTGGAGAAAATACAGTTTACTATCCGCCCATTGCATCAACGTTGGTTCACCATCCTCCCGCACGGGAGCAGGGAACAGATGCTCCACCGTCCCGGCATTATCGACGCGGTACACCGTATCGTTTAAATTGATGTACACTCCGTTATTTCCCGCGGACCAGTTCATGATGCTTGGGGTATCAGGCAACTCAACTACGGATATTTCGGTCGGGACCTTCGAAAAAATCGTATCGCGACGCGAAAATGCCTTGCTCAGATTACCGTCTTCGTCAATTGCCTTTAGTACATAGTAACAGTTTTCATCAAACGGGCATCCCAGGTCGATATAGGTTGTATCGGTGAGTATTGAATCATTGAGTTGAATGGGCAAAACATCGTTTTCGGTTTGGCGATAGATATTGTATCCGACGATATTGGATCGTTTTGCGGCGCTCCAGCTGCAGTTTGTCTGCAGGAGAGCAGTGTCCCAGACCGCCGCCAAGCCCTTAACCACCGGCACTCCGATATAAGGAAGCTTTATTGGAGTGTCCAGCGTATCCGTACTCCCGGATCGGATTACAAGCGAGGTATCGATGGGGTCGTAATCATCTATGGTGGAAATGAGCCGGATTCGATAGGTGCCCTCGGATATGCCGCCCAGCCGAAATTCACCAAGTTCATTAAATGGGGCGGTGATGTGCGTTGTTCCCAGTCCGAAGATTATTACCGTGCGGGGATCGTGCCCCCCCTCAAGATATACGGTTCCCACAAGTGCGCCAAAAGGTTTCAAAGTATCAATCCCGATCGTATTTTTACCGGTTTCGATTAATATGGAATCTCTATGGCAGCCGGAACTATCATGTAAGGCAGTTATAGTGTATGTACCGGGAGTTATGTACCTAAACATGTAGGTTCCCGAAGAATCTGTCACTGCCTGGGGAACTGCGGTTTCTCTGCTCAAGCCGAATTGGGGCTTGTAGTCTCGGTCAAGAAGTCTAATGGTTACCTCGGGCGCCGGCTCACCATTGGTGAAAACAAGGGTGCCTACGGCTATGGTTCCGGATTCAGTGCTTGATCCTGTTCCCCCGGCGCCTACCGCAAGGGGATCCTCAGAACAGCCTGCCGGAAGCAACAGTATGGAAGATAAAATGACCCATTTTACAATAGAACGGATGCTCATAACGGATTCTCCTTGATGGACGGCTGCCGAGTCAGCGGGAAAAGATTAATGTTAATATTCACCACCCGTTTAGGGGTGTCCTCGTCGGTGTCAATATGGGTGAAGACTCTCTTTTTGAATCGTCGGACCTCTTCTACAAGTTTTTCGAATGCTCGGTCGGATACTGAACAGGTCACCGTGTGCATTGATATTTCTTTCTCCGGAAACCTATCCCATGCGTCTTCGGCAAGACGTACCATTTTCCGCTGAAAGCCTGCGATCTCCAGGTTCCGTGTCCTGGTGCCTCCTCCTTCGAGAAACCGATCGGTTGGTTCCAGTTTACCTTTGGAGTTCTCTGAGATAAGCTCAAGAGATTTGAGCAGCTCAATCGACTTCTTCACCTCGGAAGAAGGTATGGAGGGTATGAGCAATTTCGCCAGTTCCGACGGTCTGGTATCCTTGTCTATGATCCCAAGGAGCTCCCTGAGTACAGTGTGGTACCACCTGCGGTAAAACTCATATTTTTCCTGTTTGATTTTTGATACTTTTATGTCGGGTCGCAGTGAAACGATCCGTCGATAATGCCATTCCTTTTCTTCCGCAGTTTTGGCCTGATCAAAACCAACGATGTTGTCGAAATAGGCGGTCTCTTCCTCGGAAAGACTAATCCCGGCCGCGACATTTAGCATAACCGGTTTCGTCAAATTGCGCTCACCTTTGATTACATGAAGCAGAAACCCACTGCTGGAGATACCGCATCTTCGCGCAAAGCTTTGGAAGGAAAAAGTATGCGATGCTTCCTTCTGCTCCTCATAGTAGTCATGCAAGAACTCACGATAATCAATGTAATGGTAGACACTCGGCATATTCCACCTTTTTTGTGAATGCTTAATGAGAAATATAGCCATTATGACAGGTGATCGGTAAAATTGAAGCCAATTTCCATTCACACTTTGTGAATGGCTTGTTACGGAGCTCGGTGCATAGTTTGAAATTGATACAGGTTTCATCGGTGAACGTAATACTCAGAGATCGCGAGAAAGAACCTGGACGGTGCATCCCAGGGTAAAGCCCGACACCTGACACACGGCCTTCTACTTTTATGATTTCGGCTTCAAACGGATGCTTACACCGGCGTGCCGAAGCTTCGTTCGAACAGCTCTTCGATCGCCTTGCGCCTCTCGTCGGTGAGGTTGCGGGAGCCTGTTCCGCAAAACGACGGCTCGGTAAGGTCGCTTCTTCTTCAATCCATTCACGGGGCTGCCGTTTGAACCACAGAATCTTGTTTTTGTCGAACACCTGACCTAGAAAGGCCGAGCGAATTCGGTTACTCCAAGACGTGGCCGATTCTACCGCGGGAAACACCAACCTGTTTCAATGCTCAGAAGACGCGATTTCTCGGCCGACACCGGCTCGGTCCGGGTTCGGCTTGGCAAAGAGACGATTACTCTCGGGAAACGCGAAGCGGAGACGGGGTATTTTGAGAAGGTAATCCCCGGTGATTCCATTGTGCCGTCATTTGTGGACATAGCAATCCGCCGGGATACCCAAGGCGCGGCCTGGGGAGGAGTGCACTATCAGTATTTCGAAGATCTCTCGGAAATCGAATCGGATAGCAATAGTCTTTCTATTGCGGCAGAGCACTATGTTGTGCGCAATACGAAACGAGGAGAACAGGCTTCCCAAGAAAACTAGCAGGTTTAGTCAGTTAGAGACCAATCCGCCGAGCCGCGGTCCGGGGGATACCGGGCGATTTGCACAGGTACATATTCCCACCGCATTCCGACGCCGCGAGCTATTTCGATCCCGCCTCAATCCCGATCCGAACACCCCGTGAAAAGGTCCTGTCCGTATCAGCCGTGGGAGGAGTATCGCCCGGGTTCTTTACGCTAATTGATGGATCACGGTATTCTATGGCGCCGATATCACGCCTGCCCACCGGTGCCACTCCCACGAAATCCCGTTTGATCGGCCCATCAGCCTGCCACGCGTAAAGCTCTTCGATAGTGGTGAGCGCATCGGCCAACGTTCCACGACAGATGCGCAAAAAGTCCAGTGCTCCCGTGAAACCGTTACCCACCAGAAAATCGCCCTGATTGCTCAGTGAAGCAGCTTTGCCAAGCGTGATCTCGGTTTCGTTGTCAAAAACTCCGTCCACAAAAATACGCGAGATCCCGGTGGTTCTGTCCACCTCGGCAAGCACATGGTGCCAGTTTCCGTCGTCGAGTGCCCGCGAAGAGACGACCTGGTCGGAGGCTCCGTTGGCGGCAATCTCCAACCCCGGCTTCCCTCCGTTTTCGATAAACATTCGATATCCCGTACCGTTTTGTATCTTCCCGACAATGTCACCGCTGTTGGTATTCTCATCGATACGGACGATGGTTTCAACAAGAAGATTATTCGTATCCATGTCGAGAGTTTTGCGCCGGTCACCCGGATAGATCAATTCCGCATCGGTTACCCGCCACGGCTCGCCGGGAATGTCGTCCTGATCGACCTGAGGATGATCAAGGAATTGTACTTTGTTCACTTTAACGTCTTCACGCATCTCCGTATCGGTAACAGTGCCCACCCGCGCACCGTCGAACACCAGCGCACCGGGAATCCAGTCCTCGGATTCAGAGGCGATGTAGTCGGACGCATCGGCTGCGTTGAGCTGCAGGTTGAACATGGGAACATACTCGTACATATGTCTGGTGACATACTCCGCGGTCATGTAGTAGTGGTAATCGATCGCAACGGTCGGGTCGGCATCGTTACGGTTGAAGTCCCATTCTCCGACCGTGGCGTATAGTGACCACGGCACGAAGTACCCAACGCCGTTGTCGACGGCTTCAGAGGTCTTTCCCGGGCGAAAATCGTGATTCTCGGGGGCTATCAGCGGAGACGTTTCCGTTTCCGAACCAAGCTCTCCGTATCGAATGGGGAACTCCTGCATCTGCCGGGACATTTCTTCGATGTTGTCCGCCAGGATGAGACCCTTGGCCAGTGTCCCGGCTTTCGCATCGCCATGGAAAAGATTGTTTCCATACGCAAGTGTCGGCACACCCCGAAGACCCAGTTCTCCGGTATCGCCGCCTCCCGCGAGGGAGGGATCACCGATCCGGTTCTGCGAAACAAATGAACTCGTTATGTGAGTCACGATATTTCCCAGGTAGTCGCTGCGGTTTCCGGAACTACCGGATATACCTTTCAGTGCGGAGTGAAATGTGTTGTTTACCACCGGATTCAGAAAGCCGAACACCATAAAGTAAGTACCGATATTTCGGTAGGGATCGTCATATGAGTTTCCCTTTCCCCAGGTAATGTTGTTGAACGTGTAAATTTTATAGGCTCCGTCGAGGTAGATGGGATAAGCGACATTTTTCCATGTACTTGACAAACTCCTTTCCGGACAATGACCGACCGAGTTCCCGGAAATGTTGTTGTAGCAGTAAATAGGACCTCCCTGCCATAGGGATATGCCTCCGTAGTCGTTAACCACGAGCACACTGTGGTCCACCTTGTTGTGATGTACTAGTATTCGCGTCAGAGGAGCCTCGGTACCGTATTTATCGCCGCCCTTGCCTCCGTGTGCCATAATACCGGTACCGAATGATCGAATAATGATATTCCCCGCGATTTCAGCGGTTCGCGCAAAGGAGACCCGCAATGCCGGAATGGAGCTGTAGCGACTGCCGTACTGCCGGATGCCGATATTTTCCATGCGATTGCGCATAACCTCCACATGATGGAGGCTTCCAAAAGGGTAATCATTTCCCCAGAAAGCCCGTTTTCCGTCCGCGGCATACAATGCTTCTTTGTCCAGGTTCACAAATTCATTGTCGACAATGAAGATGTTGTCCATCGTGTCAAGGCTCCATGGCTTGGGACATTGTCCATACTTTTCGCACCGCACCGAATCCGGACGAGGTCCCGCGAAAATTCCCTGATTGGCTATGTGGGAAAATGTACAGTTAGCTATCCGGATATCGGATGAGTGGCCTCTGATGTAGACAACATTGCCGCTTGAGGCGTTAAAGCTGAATCGCAGTCCACTGATCTCGACATGTCCTTTGTCGACAATGTCAATGGTGGTCCATACCCGAGCGGCTTCTACGATCGATTGATTGGGGTCACGGTCTTCGGGAAGTCGCACATAGATGCGATCCAGTTCTTTGTCGTGCCAGTACTCTCCGGGGCTGTCGAGGTATTGCGGAAGATCCTCAATGAAATACTTGACTCCCTTTTTCACCGGGTAGCCCGAGGTACGCACACTTCCGAGCGCCGGATCGAATTCACCGGCCTGAACCACGCGCGAAGTGGCGGTTCCCATGTTTCCCGACCACTGACTTATGATCGAGCCACCCTCAAACCAGTCCGCGGGAAGTCCTATCAGGGAGCTGTCGATGTTGACCGCGTTTCTGACCTGATCGTCCCAATCATGCCAGGAGCTGTGAGGATAGCTCGAGTCCCCGAGTTCGTAATCAGGATCACGCGCAATGTGGATTCGATTGACCTCATCCCCATATATCTCAAACAGTGCGTCCGGTATCCAGTCCCGGTTCGGATTGCCGCTTGCGTGAAGAGGTTTCCAGGGAGCAACATCGATGTACCATACCTTATCCGGCTCGGGCATACGAGCGGGGGCCTCGGTGGACGATGCGCGTTTCCAGTTTTGTGGAATACGGACTGACCCGGCGATAATCGCTTCGCCGTCTCCCCATGAAGGATCGCTGGTCAGCCGTATCGGATTTGCCTGACGGCCCGACTCCCTGGCTTCCATGGAGCCGCGGTATATCACGCCGCGTTTGAATACGTATGTATGTACTCCCGAGCATTCGGCCGCGATACCAACTGCCGCCGGATCCCAGGGGTGATGCTTCCATGGAGCCGATCGGGTTCCCGCCGCATTGTCGTTACCGTTTTCGTAATCAATATAGCGCACCGATTCCCCGGGAGTGAACACGAAGGGTTCGGGCTGCCATTGAAGGTCGCCGGTGGGAAGAACTTGAGCATGTGGTTTATTCCAGGAATATCCCGCACCGTCTGTCCCCGCGGCTCTCACGATTGTACTGCCGGTAATACCGACAAGAATAAGGATTACCAGAGGACGGATGACGGCGCGTCTCGTTTCCCGGACCTTTTTCATATCAACTCCATTTTAACGGTTAAGCTTTTGTCTCCGCGGTGAGGGGACGGGGTTCCCCGATTATAGCACATTATTTTAGTAATGTATATAATCGGGGGTTCCAACGGTGCTTCCGGAGATAGGTATTTTAAGCAAAGTGTATCCCGGTTGGCTACACCGGGTTTCGGCTATGTTGAGGAGCACTGACCGCCGGCAAACCGCAAGCGCCGGAGATGCAAGGTCTGCAGGTCGACCATATCGAAACAAGTAATAAGGTTTAATTAAGATCGCACAACAGCTTACGCATACTGCTCGTTCTCGGCTGCGAAACTAGCCCAAGTTTCGCAACCAACTCACGGCATTATGCGTAAGCTGTTGCACGATCTTAACTTAGAAAAATGCTCAAGGTATCTCCCCGGATACCCCTGCGCTTTTTCTAAGTCAATCTCGCACAACATCTTACGCATACTGCTCGTTCTCGGCAGCGAAACTTGGGCTAGGGCTAAGGCTTTCATTCGCATCTCTGCGTATTTTCTCACCGGTGTGTATGCCGTCATCCGGGATCCTCTCACGATCACCGACAAAATTGGAAATCTGCGTTTCCCGGCGGGGGAACACAAGCGAACCATGCCGACCGTGAGAAATGGAACGGATTGCTGGTTGAAGCACGGGGAGCAGAAGCGTTGAGCGTGTACCGGTTTAATGGTGCAATACTCGAAACTGTAACCGCCGGCGATGAACGCCTGCTCCGTTTTCATCGGCCAAATTTGCCGCCCGGGGTCTATCTTGTTGTCGTAGAAATGAATCCCAGATGTATTCTTCGAACGGTTACTCTGCGGTAATCGCCTGCCTCGCCCCTTTGCGGGAATACCTTCCCGGTTTTCTTCAGACCTGCTAACATGCACAAATTCAGAGGCTTACAAGAAGCAATGTGGAACCAGAACGGCCCGGTGTGCCGACCTTCCCGGTTTTCGGATTCCTTCAGACGACCCAACGCCGCCCCAGGCTTTCCCTCCATGTCGCAGCCTCTGGAAAATCGTGTCACGATCACTTTGTTTTTAGCTGTAAAAATCAGAAAATCAAGTACTTACATCTATTGTTCATTAATGGCTCATGCCACTGAAGTGAAGCCGGCACGCCTTTTGACTTACTCTGGGGCGGCCGGGATGAGGCGCCGATTCTTCGGTCGAAAGATGGAAAGAGTAAACCGTTCATTGGAGGGTGTCATGAGAGCAGTGGCTGCAATAATCGGAATCGGACTGGCGACGAGCGTTGCGTTGGCCGGGGGATCACATTGTGGAGGAGACCGGCACTGGGAAGGAAGAAGCATCACTACATACCATGAGGTGGGTGATCCCTGGTACGAAGACGTCGAAGACACCCACGGAAGTGTTCAAGTGATGTGGCAATGGCATCGTTTGCCCTCGGGGGTGACTCTTCTTAGATATCGCAACGTTTCATACGATTACGTTCACGCCGAATGGCATTTTGGTCCCTGGGCGGTCGAATACAAAGCCTGTGATCCCCATTGCAGGATACACCACGTGCATCGCTATTACACCGAATGTGGGCATCGATGCAAACACTGTCGGCGCTCGTGCTCTCACCGAGGGCATAACTGTGACATCAAACGCTCGGTCCAGATCTATCGTTCACCCGGGTG
>CAYFVL010000039.1:0-27981 GCA_964346405.1 uncultured Fibrobacterota bacterium | reverse complement strand
CTCGCACAACATCTTACGCATACTGCTCGTTCTCGGCTGCGAAACTTGGGCTAGAGCCGAAAGACCGGGGGGCCTCCGCCTGGTTCGTGTTTTCCGTCGTCCTCGGGTTTTCCCCCACTTTCGAGGACGACAGTCGGAGGTGATGGTGATCCCGATCGAAGAAACAGATTCCACAGAATGCCATGAGTTGGTTGCGAAATCTGGGTTAGTTCTTCGATACCCAGAAACAGAGCTTTTTTGTGGCCGTTCCGTACCAGATGCTGTGCAACCCGGCTTACCGCATATCGGTTATCGATCCCGACGGACACGACGTGGGGCGCTTTTTCGATCGAGGTGTTCAGTTCGTCACAAGCGGGTTCAACACGAAGGATGATCGTGCGATATCGGCTCGGCCTTTGCTAGTGTTATTCATGGATCGGACCTGACCGGCAGAACTGGAGAATCAAACTTTGTTCATTCCCGCCACTCCTTAGGAGTCGTAACGAAATAACCTCTCCATTCTCGCTTGATCTCAAGTCGGCTTTCTTCGTTGCTTGTTTGGGCCATAGTCCCTGCTATGCCCCTGCACAAGCGCCTCGAAAGCCGCCCTGATATCTTCGCGATTTCTGAAGACTTTATTCCGTTACGACTCCTTAGCGGAAGTTGGGCAAAATGAGCGGATTTGCCGGACCTGAAGCTAAGCGGATGGAATCACGTTGTAATGAATGCGCAACAGTACTACGGCAATTCGGCAGTCCGGGACAGGATAGTCGAGTTTCTTGGGGGTTCTTCGCTGGAAACCGCCACGAGCGTTTTTGTGGCGCATGGGTCGGTGGGGATGTCGCGCAAGATCTTCCCACAGAATGTCAATACGCTTGACGAACTACTCGGACAGGGGCTGGATATTGCTCGTTCGCTTTGGGATCGATCATCTCTTTTGCTGCATCTGGATATTGAATACGTGAATTTCGATGTGCCCGCCGAACCGTATCTCGATCCCATGCGCGCCTTTGAACTACAAAAGCCGGTGATTGATGCATTTCTAAGAATACTAGGCACTTACGGTATTGAGCCTCTTCACCTTCTCAGCGGAAGGGGACACCATCTGGTGTGGCGGATTAGCCGCGGCTCGCAGGCCTTCATGGAACTGATGGAGTTTGGTCATCTTTCCGAGGGGATCGAATCGTTTTACCGAAGAAATCCGGTTCTGGGGTCTGTCACGGTAGCCCCCTCTTTGGCTCGGGCATATGCGGGATCGGGAGTGGTGGTGGAGTATCTGACGGATCGTGTCATTCGTGAAGCCGGCCCTCAGAGTGCCATACCGGTAACTATCACAGATCTGGAGGTTGTTCCGCAGCACCTGGGCCGTGAGGTAGTCTCAATTGATGTATCCGAGTATTCCGACCCGCTCAGCACGCGGATGATTCGTATCGCTTTCAGTGTATACACAAAGCCAATACGACTTGAGCACGAAAACCGCGAACAGCTTCTGCTTTTTGTCCCCTTGCATGGGATAACACTCAGTGAGGGATTGTCGTTTCTGAAGAGTCCGGGAAATGCCTGTCGTCTTGCCGAAAACGCAGGTGTGCGGATACCGGAATCTGAGGAAGGAACACGCCGATTGATTTCGGATTATCGAAGATCTCTTCTCGCCGGGTTTCATAACGATTTCTACTCTGTTTCTCAGAGTTCGGAACGGAACATGTACGAGCGGACGAGTTTCGAAGGTTTACCCGGGTGTGTGGAAAGCATGCTTCTCAACCCGGACAAACGGCTTTTACGGCCCGCGGTACTGCAACTGGTGGTTCGGTCTCTGTACGGAGCGGGATGGCATCCTCAACACATTGCCGGACTGATCCGATCCCTATTTGAGCGAAAGGGTCGGTACGGAGAAGAATGGGAATTCTACAGCCCGGCTACTCGGGCGGATTTCTATGTTCGTGCGCTTGCGGGCGCCATTGCCACCGGAGTCGATACACTGGATGATTTCAACTGTTCCGCAACGAAGGATAAGGGATATTGCGGCAGCGAATGCAACTCTCATACGATGGACCGCCTTCGCGCGGCGGCGCTTTCGAGGAGACCGACATGAGACCACTACACGTTGGACTATCTACCGGCTGTTTCTACAAATCTGACGTAATGAATCATATTGATGCCATTATCGAGCGCGGATTCGACCTGCTCGAAATCTCATCGTCGGCAAGTCATATCGACATCCATGATGAGAAACGACTGCGGGATCTCCTGAAGTACCTTTCCGATCGCGATACCAAGGTACTTTCGTATCATGCACCTTTTGCACGGGAGATAGACATCACTTCAATCGATGAAGAAGAACGGCGGTATTCGCAAGAGACCATTTTTCAGTCTCTTAAAGCCGCACATGCGCTTGGAGCCGACAATTTCGTACTTCATCCATGGCCCGAAAAAGAGTTTCCCCGCGAATCGCATGAAAAACACAAGCGAAAGGAAAACGCGGAGGATTACATTCGTGTTCTTGCACGCAGGTGTCGGGAGTACGGTGTCCTTCTTGCCCTCGAAAACATGCAACCACAACTTCTTATTAGTCCATTGAAGGATCTCCTGTGGATCCGACACGAAACGGAGGAGGCCCATATCGGCGCCTGCTTCGACACCGGTCATGCATTTCTCGGGCGTAGTCTCGATTTTGCGCTCAAGGAGCTTGCCGGGCATATCGTGATGACTCACGTCAGCGATAACTGGGGTGAAAAGGACGATCATCTTCCGCCCGGCCGTGGGGCTGTGGATTGGAGGGCGTTTGTCTCGGAGCTGCTGCGTCAGAGGTTTACCGGATCATTTGTTATCGAACTCGAGGATCGAGATGACGTGAGTCCTTCGGTTGTGCTTCATGATGCGTGGGAGGGCGCGGAGTTCCTTCGGAAGATCATCCGGGAAGAAAGCAGTAAATAACGCCTCGAACGGGGTTCCGGGGCGTCTTGTTGAATCTTTTCCATTGCTCTAAATCAAGCCAGGTTTCGCAGTCGAGAAACGCCGTACCGAGCGGAGCGCTGCATTGAGATAGTCGAAATGTCGAAATGTCGAGGGCGATGTCCCGAGCGGAGCGTTGTGTTGCGCTGCACTGAGCGGTGTCGAAGTGAGCGTAGTCGAAATGCCGAGGGGTAGAGCATTGTGCGTAAGATGTTATGCGAGATTGACTTAGAAAAATCGCAGGGGTATCCGCTGAGATACCTTGAGTCCCACCCGGCGGGATATAATGAATCGCGCGCCGGCTTACGCAGAATGCCGTGAGTTGATCGCGAAACCCGGGTTAAGAGACAAGTATTCAAGGTAGCCCAGGGCACGCGGGGAGGAAAGCGCTTTCAGTGCTTTGCGTGCATTGTCGAGGACTATTGGATTGTCGCCGAGCAGGCAATGCCCTGCTGCGTCTTCTATCTGTTTTCCGTCCAGCTTCGTTTGGGTTATCACCCATAGCGCGCTCGCTTTCATCAAATCGTCTTTTGCGTTCAACATGTCCAGCACACCGGGTTGAATGTCGGTTCGACCCAGGCTGTGGAGTGCTTTCAGGACATTGCCTCTGATGCGATTACTCGGGTCATTCTTGTACCTTAGCAGAACTGGTATAACTCTCTTATTCCCAAGGCTTTCCAGCGCCTCTATCGTGTTTGCCCTGACGCGTTTGTCGGCATCGTTCAGTAGCGAAAGGATGATGTTGTGGTCGTTGGGGGCGATGACCTTTCCGAGGAGATTAACCGCAGTTGCACGAATTTTCTGATCCCGGTCCGCCACCAGTTTTGCTAGTATGTCTCTGGTTTTCGGGTTTTTTCGGAGCAGGCCCAGGATCTGAACCGCTCTTAATCTTCGATTTGCATCATTCGAATAAATGTCCTTGCCGATTTCTCCGACTACTTTCGGGTCAAGGGATTCAAGCAGGAGGACTAGTTTGTCTCGAATCGCCGGTTCGAGAGTGCCGTAGTCCGCCATCAGCTTGTCACGAATCAGCCGACCGGCTGAGTGTACGGCCGCTTTCCGGACTTCGGGACTACTGTGCTTCATCCGGCCCATCAGAACCTGTAAGTCACTGATATTACCAGAGGTGCCGAGAATGCGAATCGCAGCTACAGCTACTTCGGTGTCGTCCGACATCAGATTTTTTCTGGCAGCTTCGGGATTCATTTTTTCTTTCGTAGCTGTGCTATACGGTCGCGAAGTTCTGCCGCCTTCTCAAACTTCAGTTCTGCCGCGGCTTCGGCCATTTTTCGTTCCAGATCACGAATAGCCACATCGATGTCGATTTCTTCGTATTCCTCACCGGGCTCGGCAGCCATAGCCAACTGCTTCTCTTCAGGTCCGTATGCGGAGATCCCGGGAACAAGTCTTCTCTTTGTGGATACGGGAATTATACCATGGTCTTCGTTGTGGCGCAGTTGTTTGACGCGACGCCGTTCGGTTTCCTCGAGCGTTTTGCGTATGGATTCGGTTCGGGTATCCGCATAGAAGATGATTTTCCCGTTCACGTTTCGGGCGGCGCGACCGGCGATCTGTATCAGTGATCGTGTCGATCGGAGAAAACCTTCCTTGTCGGCATCGAGAATGGCCACCAGTGATACCTCGGGGATATCGAGTCCCTCACGTAAAAGGTTGATTCCTATGAGGATATCGTAGATACCTTCACGCAATTGTCTAATGATTTCAGTTCTCTCGAAGGTGTTGATCTCCGAATGGAGATAGCGTACCCGGAAATCGAGGCCCTCGAGGTACTCGGAGAGATCTTCCGCCATTCGTTTGGTGAGGGTGGTCACCAGAGCCCGGTCGCCTTTTTCCGCGATCAATCGTAGTTCTTCTATGAGATCGTCGACCTGATTCGTTGCCGGACGCACTTCTACCGGGGGATCGACCAATCCGGTCGGTCGAATGATTTGTTCTACGATAATTCCTTCGGATTGCGCAAACTCATAATCGGCCGGTGTTGCGGATGAGTAGATGACGAAGTCCATAAGTGATTCGAATTCGTCGAATTTCAACGGACGATTGTCCAGAGCACATGGAATCCTGAATCCATGTTCGACGAGTGTCGTTTTTCGTGCACGGTCACCGTTGAACATCCCTCCGATCTGGGGAATGGTAGCGTGTGATTCGTCGATGATCGTGAGGAATGGGGGAGTGAAGAAGTCGATCAAACTCGACGGCTTGCTTCCCGGCGAACGGCCGTCGAGGATTCGGGAATAGTTTTCTATTCCGTTCACATATCCCACCTCCCGCAGCATTTCTATGTCGTACAGTGTTCGCTGTCGCAGTCTCTGCGCTTCCAGTGCTTTTCCTTGTTTTTCAAGGACTTGGAGCCGATCGTTCAACTCTTTTTCAATCTGTACGACGGCCTCTTCGATGGATACTCTGGTGGTGATGAAATGCTTCGCGGGAAATATGGTCACGTTTTCCAATTCATCCGTGATTCTCCCACTCGTTGAGTCAATCCAGGCGAGTCGTTCGATTTCGTCGCCGAAGGTTTCGATGCGCAGCCCGCATTCTTCATAGGCGGGATACACCTCAATCACATCGCCGCGTACGCGAAAGTTTCCCCGAGTGGCTGCGATATCGTTGCGGGAATACTGCATCCGGAACAGATCCCGGAAGAGGATGTCCCGGTCAATCTCTCGCCTAACCGAGAGTTGAATGCTGGACGCCGCATAGTTATCCGGTGAACCTATGTTGTAGATGCATGAGACACTCGCAACGATAATGACGTCCTTGCGCGACATGAGTGAACTGGTTGCCTTGAGTCTCAGACGGTCGATTTCTTCGTTTATATCGGCGGTTTTTTCTATGTAGGTGTCGGTGGAAGGGATATAGGCTTCCGGCTGATAGTAGTCGTAGAAGCTGACGAAGTACTCGACGGCATTTTCCGGAAAGAATTCCTTGAATTCCTCATAAAGCTGAGCGGCGAGGGTTTTGTTGTGAGATATGACCAACGTTGGAAGGCCGACCTGTGCAATCACGTTGGCCATCGTGAATGTCTTGCCGGAACCGGTGACCCCGAGAAGGGTCTGCCGTTTATCTCCCTGTATTATGCCTTCGGAGAGGGCGGATATAGCCTCGGGCTGATCTCCGGCGGGAGTGAATACGGATTTGAGCTTGAATGTCATTGAAACGGCCTTTGGTCGTTGTTGTTTGGGGGGATGATGTGCAAGAAATCTAATAATGAGGGGGGAGGGAAAGCAAAATGGGTTGGTCGGTCGCAGAAACGAGTGCGAAAAACGATCAATGTCTTACCCGTAATCGCTCAAAAATATCGATAAAGCCGGCAAGAATTTTCTTAATCGTGTAGATTATATGTATAGATTACATTAGTTAGATAATTGCCGTTTTCGCTCATAATTGGTGTCCGTCCGAAAAGTCCTGTTTTCGCTCGGATTGATGAAGCAAACCGGCGATTTCAGCCTAAAACGGGCGCTTCGACAGGCTCAGCGTCCGTTTTAGGGACTTTTCGGACAAGCACTAATTGCCTCTCGTCCAAAGGTGAGTGTGTCGTGGAAGACCATGTTCAGGCTGGAATGGTACTGTTCGAGATCGGCGGGTATGAGGCCCAGAGGATCGCCCGGGTGCTCGATCCGCGGGATGTGGAAATAGCATTTCGGTATCAGGTGAAATCACGCATACCCATGGGGTTGGATTTACGGTTGACTCGGAATCTTTCATATCGGGAGTCTTTTGCGCAACTGATCCGGGCAAGGGATACCCTCACCAAACATGTCACTCGACATGGAAATCGTGGAGCCCAGGTATCGGCTCATGCGGTCTGGCGCAACTGTTCCGTCACTCGTCCTGATCCGTCCGCGTGGTCGTCTCGGAACCATAGCGCAACGACAACAATGCGATTTGGCGAGTTCCTTCTATCGCAGGGAGTGATTGATGAGCAAGGGCTGGAGAATGCGCTTCGTTTGCAGCGTAAACAACGACCATTGATTGGTCAAATCGCGATGTCGTGGGGTATCATTTCGCCCCAGGAATTTGCCCAGGTTCTCCACCGTTCTCTTTCGACGGGCAGATCATTCGGGGATATTGCCCTGGAACGGAAAAGCCTCACCGATTCGCAGATCAGACAGATCCTGAGGGCTCAGGCGCAATACAAATGCCCTATTGGGATATTCTTCGTGCAGGCAGGACTTCTGAGTTGGGAGCGGCTGGAACAGCTCGGGAAGCGACATCGTTCCCTTCAGCGGTGACAACGGTGCTCTTTGGGTATTGGCAGAAGAGAACCACATAATCATCTCAGTGCAGCGCAATACATCGCTTCGTTCGGCTCTGCGTCTTTCGAATGTCGAAGTCGGGTCAATCAATTAACCACGCTGCTCGTCCAGCCACCCGAAAACCTCCCGGAGAATCTCGGTCACTCTGGCCACCGGATTGCGCCGTATGCGGGCTTCTTCCTCACCGACTACATGAAAGAGGCCATCTAAGGCATTGATGGTAGTATAGTTACCCAGGTCTGTGGTGAGACGATCAAACGGTGGTTCCGGCAGAGATGCCGTGACATCGAGAGGCAACACCGCGGCATACCAGTCGTGGAGCGTATTGTATCGTTTGGCAAAGGCGGTCCAGACTCGTGTCGCCCCAACCATGCTCAGTTTCTCGTTCACCAGTGGGCTATATACTCCGGCAAGTGTGTCAAACGTTCCTTCGCGCAGATAGTTCGTTGCCGCCGTACTGTCGCCTTCGAGGATTTTCATGCCGTCCGACACTGTCATTTCAAAGATGCGGTTCTTGAATATGTCCACCGAAAGCGGAGCCGCGGCTTCGGCGGCCCGGTTTATAGCGATCAGGAGCGAATCTCGTGTCTTCGCGAATGACTGAAAATCGAACAGGCCAAGGCTGAATTCAATTACCGTAACTGCTTGGGGACTAAGGCTGTTTTCGAGAGATTCGGCATAGGCAAATGCTTTCTGAGCATCGGATGGGATCAGAATCCTCACTGCTTCGTTGAGCAGGTAGCCGTTTGTCCTCGAGAGCTGCACCGCCGCGGAATCGATTCCTACGGCCAGGGCCGACTCAAGTGCACTGGTGATTTCCGCTTGAGTGGGCGCGGTGTTCGTGGTTCCGACATCTTCCGCTATGTCGTAGAGAGCTTCGCAATTGAGCAGGAACAGAGCACACAGGGTCGCTATTAAGGGAAAACGTTGTCTAATCATTGGTATTGCCGGTTTGGGTTCGGTTTGAGGTGAACGTTGAACCATTTATATCGAATTCATCAGGATCTTCTAAGATACCATTCGGAACCACGGAGTTGTCACAAAATCACGGTTTCATTCATCTCCAGGGACGCTGAACACTGTTTCTTCCCGCCAAAATCGTGCCCGGGATGAGTGGAATGTGGTTGGTCCCGCCCGGCGGGATAGCTACGAACGGGGTTGAGGGGTTCACCAAAAAAGGGTTCGACAGGCAGCGCACCACGAACGGGGGAAGTGCGTGCAGTTTTTGCCCATGCCGAGGCAGTCCCTTCCTGCCAAACCCGTTTTTTATCAAAGAAAAATACATTCAGTTTTTTCTGAGAAGATCCACCTAACTGTTTTATCTACAGTCGATTATGTGAGCCGTTCCGATCGAGAAATCGGCTATGGCATATCGGTTGCTCACCGGTTCGGGAGCACTTGAAGCGCAAGGATCTCTGATGAAACTCTCGATTCGTGATCTTATCAAAATTGCCGTTGTTGCGGTACTGTCGTTTCCTCTCACGTACCTGATCGTGTTGTTCGCGACTGGTAATGCCCGCATTGAGTTTTCAAAGGGCTACAATCCGGCGAAAGAGATAGAGCGGCTTCGAACCGTTACGCACTCCAAGCGCAGGGACTCGCTCGCGGTTATGCACATGGAATCGTATAAGGCATTGCAGCGAGAGCGCGAAGAGCTGGAAAAGATGCGATCAAGTCTTGATGAACGTGAGCAGCGCATCGGCATGGTCCGTCGAGAACTCGAGCAGTCCCTTGCGGCTTTGGCTGAAGAAAGGAAGAAATTCGAGATCGGGGCACAAGAAGACGATGAAGCGTCCCGGAAAAGGGCCAAGCAGCTTGCCGGGGTCTACGGTGCCATGAGGCCGGAGGAGGCCGCCGGCATTCTGGAGACTCTCGAAACGAATCTGGTTGTGGAGATACTCAATAATATCAATGATAACCGGCAACGAGCGAAGATCCTGGCCGCACTTCCACAAGACAGAGCGGCGAACATCAGTCGAAGAATGCGCTCGGGCGGATAGAGAAACATGGGGCGACGGAAAGGGTGTGTGTGATGATCAGTATGGACAACGGCAGCAGTGCGGAGCGATCCGATCGGTATACGATTTTACGATTGACTTCGCGATTTGGGGAAGGCTCGGGTGAAGTGGAAGTATCTCGTCCGAGGACCAGGTCCCGAAGAACTCCCGTCGAAGCCCTTGAATACCGCGGTCGGGACAGCGTTGAGAACCAAAGGTATCGTGAGTGTGGTCGGGAGGTGGAGAGCAGGGATCGAGTCACCAAATCCGAGGAACCTGATCGTACCTCCTTTCATGAGAAATACAACGACGTAGTGAAGGCGAATGCCGGAGCCGAACGAAAGAGCAAGCAGATTTCGGAAGACCGTATCCATGCCGGGGATTCCCAGTCGAGAGTGGACAGGAAACCAGCCGGTACTGAATCTGCGACCGAAGATGGTCTTTGTTCAGTCGATGCAAACAAGACCGAACCTGGCCATGATCCTTCGGGGAAGAGGGAACTTTCAGACAAGGAACAGACCCGGGAAGCCGCATGGATATTGATCCGGCAATCTCTTGAGGTGGTCTCCCAGACTCTTAATCTGAATATCATGGGAGACATCCAGGATATCGGAAAAGACGGCGCGCTTCTTTCGGGTGATTCCGACGCGGTGCTGGATCAGTTCGCCGAGATTCTCGGCGTGCTCAAATCACTGGCCGGACTTTTGGAGAACGCATCGTCGGAAAATATCGCCTTGGAGATTCCCGGCGGGACAGTTGAGCCCGAGCAGGCGAAAGAACTCAAAGGAATGTTGCAGACACAGGCATTTCGACTCGAACTGGCGTTTTCGATGTTGCATGTTTCCCGGGAAGTATCGACTCGATGGACCGGGACTCAGCAACAACCCCTGCCGACCAACATCCCAACTGCGCTCGATCCGGAAAGCATTGTCGTGCAATGCGATCGCATGCGGGAGATCTTCGGGGGGCTTCTTGGTGACGGTGAAGACAGAATTCGCTCGATTCTGGATAAAATGGCCGGACTGACCGAGCAACCAAGTGCCGAGACAACGAACGGCCTTCTTGTGGCCTCAAATCCCCGGGAGACCACACTTCAGGGTATTAAAGATTTCTCAACGTCGCTGTTCAGACAGATGCTCAAAATTGACGAACCCCCGGCAGACAGTCAAAATGGGCCTGCTACTCAAAAAGCACTTTTCGGGGGTGAATCGCCTCTGTCTCCGGCCAAACCGACCGGAGCCGTCCCGCTTCAGCAACAGGTGCTTCAGATACTCAATCCGGACGCCGAATCCCGTCCAGTCTCGGGGATCGACACTACAGTTGATGCTTCCGGACGTCCGATACAGTTTTCGCCGAGCGATACCGGTCCGCTCAAAAACGTGCTTGGGGGCTTTCGGGACCTCGAGGAAAACGTCATGCGTCAGCTTACTTCGAGAGTCAATACAGCCATTAAGTCCGGGTTTCAGGAGGTTCGGTTGCATCTTCATCCGCAATCACTGGGCGAAGTGCACCTTAAGTTGCGGGTCGAAGGCGATATCGTGGTGGCGAAGCTTGCGGTTGAGAGCATTCAGGTGAAGCAGATTATTGAGGCGAATTCGCAGTCGCTGCGGGATGCACTGGCACAACACGGACTGACCATGCAGGACCTGGATGTCGGGGTGAATCAGGAGCGCGATTATCAGTCGGAAGCCGAGGCGGATCGGCAGACTGCGCGTAGCGGAAAGGGCGGGGGCGATGAATCGGGTTCTTCGGTTGAAGATACGGATGCCGCCAAGAAACGTGCACCCCGCGGAACCGAGACCGGGCGTCGGTTTGGTGACAACACTGTTGAATACTTCATCTAAACAGGAGCCGTTTTATTTATGAGTGCTTCGGCAGATATTTCAGACCTGGCGCGACCAGTATCCAATTCCTATACGGCAAGTGCACCGGTAGCCAAAGACGGAGGCGGGCTCGAAGTGGGTGAAAGCACGGTGACGGGAGATCGGAGCGGTTCGCTGTTTAAACCGCAGAAAGAATTGGGAAAACAGGATTTTTTGCGGCTTCTCGTGACGCAGCTTCAATTTCAGGATCCATTAAAGCCCATGGAAAACACTGAATTCGTTTCACAGTTGGCGCAGTTCAGTGCGCTCGAGGGTAACTACAATATGAGTACGGCTATTTCAGGGCTGGACAATTCGTTCAAAGAATCGCTGGAGACGCAGAACAACACGGCTCAGTCAATGACCAATGCCTCTGCCGTATCGCTGATCGGAAAAGAGGTCCGCATTCTTCAGAATTCCGTTTTTTTTGAGGGTGCGGGCAAGGACCCATCATCGATCCGTGTTCACCTCGGTAATCGTACCAAAGGTGTTGTCGAGATACTCAATGGTGATGGTGAAGTGATTCGCACACTGGAAGCGACGGGGAAAGACGCCGAGAATTCGGCGTTGGTTGAATGGGACGGCCTCACCGACACCGGCACCTTCGCGTCTTCAGGGAACTACGGAATTCGCATAATCGGTTCCCAAACCGATCCTTCTCTCTACGCATTTGCCGAGGACGTTGTCGAAGGGGTTCGTTTCACCCCGGAAGGGCCGCGTGCAAAGATTGCGGGAAAAGAGCTGTCTGTGGGCAACATTTTGGACGTATCCATCGGTGGAGGATCGCTGGGAACCGGGCAGGTCGGGCTGACCTCGGGATCGGCGGTTTCTCTGATTGGGAAAGAGGTCTCTTTCAAGCAGGAGTCCATACGGTACAAGTCACAAGACGGCGAGCAGCACACTTTTCAGGCTTCCGTGGGCACCGAGGGTGGGCAGGTCGATCTGGTCGACAATGAGGGAAATATTATCTGGAGTTGGGTTGGTCGACAGAAAACGTCGGATTCGTCGGTTCTCGTGGATCCGCTGGGAAATGAATTCCCGGTAACCGCCGGTGGAAGGGTTTCGCTTTCCTGGGACGGCGCCTCTTTGGAAGGTGGTCGCGTGGAAGCCGGAACGTATCGTCTTCGAGTACAAGGTGAGGAGCACAATCCAGGCTTGTACTGCTTTCAATCGGGAGAAGTTGATGGCGTCAACAATCTCCAGGGATCGCCGCTTCTCCGGGTGGGCAATACTTTGATTTCGACGGATAGAATTGTGGAGATCAGCGGGTGACGGGGGGGGGGTAGGGAATTGAGATTGTTCGCTTTTTTGGTATTCGATACATGAGTTATTTCGGAAGTGGAGGAGATTATGGTTCGGTCACTTTACAGCGGCATTTCGGGGCTTCGAAATCATCAGACGGCGATGGATGTTACCGGTAATAACATTGCGAATGTGAATACGACCGGTTTCAAAATGGGTCGAGTGACGTTCGAGGAAGCGATGTCGCAGATGATTAAGGGTTCGACGCGTCCCTCCGGTGGGCTTGGCGGGAAGAATGCCATGCAGATCGGCCTGGGTATGTCCGTCGGTTCGATCGATACGATCATGACTCAGGGGGGGCTTCAATCGACCGGCAAAGTGACTGATCTGGCGGTCGAGGGCACGGGATATTTGGTGTATTCGAACGGAGAAGGGAATTTCTACAGCAGAAATGGTGCGCTCCAGATGGATTCGGAGGGACGGCTGGTATCCCCAACCAACGGTTTTGTTCTTCAGGGAATGATGGCCGCTCCAGGCGGAACATATCCTCCCGGAAGTACAGTCGGTGATGTTCGGATACCGTTTGGAGAGAAAGCTCCGGCGGAGGCAACAACGGAAGTGTCCTATTCTTCCAACCTTGACTCGGATTCGATGGGACTTGGATCGATCGTTCATTCCAACCGTTTTCTGGCCACGGTAGAAGGAACCGATACACTTACCAGTCTTCTTGATTCAAGCGGCAACGCCCTGGGAATTCGCGTCGGGGATACGTTGACCGTCAGTGCCACGAATCCGACCACTGGAACAACCGAGAGTTTCAATTTTCCGGTAACCGACGGCGCAACGCTGGACGGAGGGCCTGATAGTCTGGCCTCGGCGCTGGAAAACTTCCTGGTGACGGAATTTGGTGCGGGAACCGCTACGGTCGATTTACAAGCAGATGGGACTTTACAGGTAAATCTTGCCGGCGAACCGCCGAGCCTTGCCGTGGAGCAACTGTCCATCGGCAGCAGTCGTCCCGGATCCAACTCCTACGTGTCCGATATGTTCACCTGGGATGCGGTAATGAGCGGCGGCAACAGCTATGACAGTAACGGAGCGGGACGCGCCCCGGCTTCCGCCGACGATTCGCTTGCCGACGTATTCGACGCATCGGGAAACCCCCTTGGACTCGAGCAAGGCGCCACTCCGCTGGATCCTTCCGATCAGATAACGATTAATGGTGCTGTCGGCGGACGCTCGATCAGTCCGGTAACTGTATCGTATACGACGGATCCGACTGACCCGAACGGTGTTTCTACCCTTGGGCAGTTGCTTACCGTCATTCAGCAGGCATTCAACCTTCCCGACCAGGTGCCCGACGGCGGCGGTAACCTCGTCAATTCGGTGGAGATGAATCCGGCTGGAACGGCCAACGATCGTCTTCCGGATGGATCAATCGTGGTGCGGGGACAACCCGAAGAGGCTTTCGCGATCAGTAACCTTTCAATCTCGGCGAGTAATGCCGACAACGATCCGACGGCCCCGACGCGGTTCATTGCGAATTCGAGCATGACCGAGATACAGGAAGCACGAGACACCGCCGTGCATTCGACATCCATTGTGGTGTACGATGAGTCGGGTGACGCCCATACTATGACGACGATTTTCACTCATTCGGGAACACCGGGCGAGTGGTTGTGGGAGATCCAGACGGAGGGTGGCGAGGAGATTATCGGCGGCAATATGGGTCGGATGACTTTCGGCCAGGATGGTTCACCGGCGAGTTTCACCTTTGACGACGGTTCGACAACATTTCGGTTTGATCCGATGAATGGTTCGAACGAAGTTGAAATACGTCTGAATATCGGATCACCCTCATCATTCGAGGGAATTACACAGTTTCGGTCACCTTCTACAACCGCGGCTCGTGATCAGGACGGATATCCGATGGGCAAGTTGCAGGAAATCTCGATCAATGAAGAAGGAGAGATTTCCGGTTTATACACTAACGGAGTCAACAAGTCAATTGCCAGGATCTACGTGGCTGAATTCAACAATGCCGCCGGGCTGGTTAAAGTGGGCGACAGTATGCTGGCGACGTCGAATAATTCGGGGGAAGGCGTCCTTCGGCGACCAGGAGTGGGGACTTCGACCAAAGTGAAGCCGGGATCGCTGGAGATGTCGAATGTCGACCTGGCGAGTGAATTTACTCGTATGATCACGACCCAGCGAGGATATCAGGCAAATGCACGGGTGATCACCACCAGTGACGGTCTCCTGGAGGAACTTGTACGGCTGATCCGATAAGGTGACCGGAAGGCGGTGAGTTGCGCCGGGAGGGGCGAAGAGGAACCATTGAGAATACTGAGATAGTTATTTGCTAAAAGCCGGCAAAGCCTGATCAAGGAGACAATCTTCATTTGGACGAGTATTCGACCAAAAACAGGGAATTTGGGAGACAGAGATTTCTAACTGCCTGATATGGGGAATGATGGAGCCGGTACGATCACCCGCTTTTCTGTTGACTGAACGTATGCGGGTATAGTACAGTGGAAACTCGGGAAGTCATTTTACGGCAACGGAATAGGGGATGGAACACATGATTGCGCTTGAACGTTTGAATGGTACATCATTTATTCTCAACAGCGATCATATCGAGACGGTAGAATCCACTCCCGATACCGTGATCAGTCTGACAAACGGCAAAAAAGTCGTTGTGTCCAACGGCGTTGAAGACATCGTCCGTAAGGTGGTACGGTTCAGACAGTTGTGTAATCAGCAGTCGGAGATCGTGAAACGGGATGAGGCCGGAACCTCTCGGGAGTAGCGCGGCTATTCGCGCGGGAAGCGTATACCTATGGACCTCGCGACAATCATCGGGATTGTACTCGCCTATGTTCTGATTATCTCGGCCATTGGGCCGACACGAATAGGGGCGTTTGTCGATCCGCCCTCGGCGTTTATCGTGGTCGGAGGAACGGTTGCATCGATTTTCACTTCTTTTCCCCTGAGTCGGGTGCTTGCTGCCGTCGGGGTTCTCAAAAATGCATTCATAACCAACGCCGGCGCCCCGGCGGAGACAATCAAACAACTGGTTGATTTTGCCGAGCAGGCACGTCGGGAGGGGATCCTGGCGCTGGAGGCACGAGCGGCTGAAATCGACGATGAATTTCTCAAAAAGGGCATACAGTTGGCTGTTGACGGAACCGAACCGGAATTGATAAAAGATATATTGTCAACTGAAATAGCCTTTATCGAAACTCGCCATGAGGACGGTCAGAAGATTTTTACCGTTGCCGGGGAACTGGCGCCCGCTTTCGGTATGATCGGTACACTGGTCGGATTGGTACTCATGCTGGGAAATATGAGTGACGTGGAGAGTATCGGTCCGAATATGGCTGTAGCACTCATTACCACCCTTTACGGTTCAATCATAGCCAATACCGTATGTATCCCGCTGGCTTATAAGCTGAAGGGGTATTCGGCCCAGGAGATTATGGTTAAGGAGCTGATGCTCGAGGGCATTATGTCACTTCAGTCGGGAGACAACCCGAGAATTGTGGAACAGAAGCTCACCGCGTTCATCGATCCGGGAAGCCGAGCCGGTGCGATGAAAGAAAAGAACTCCGATGCGTGATCCCGATGCATGTGTTGTGGGCAGAGCTCCATAGCGGGCCAATGACGTGAATAGCTTGAGTCGTTTTTGATCGATTATCAGCGCAGGTTGTTGGCATTTTAGACACGATTGATTTGATGGGGTGACGGGAGCAGGAGCAATGCCGAGAAAACGAAAGAGAAAAGAAGAGGGTGGCGGCGGAGCCCCGGCCTACATGATGACATGGGGTGATATGTGCACCCTGTTGCTTTGCTTTTTTGTCATGCTTCTGGCCATGTCGACGATTGATCCAAACAAGTTTATGGTGGCGGCGTCGTCCTTCCAGAATGCGTTCAGTGGTGTGCTGGAGAGCTTCCCATCCGTACTGATCACAAAAGACATTCTGGTCCCGAGGATGGGCGGCGATGAACAGAACAAACGAATGGCCGTCGAAGCTGCGACGCGAATCGGTCAGGCGGTGAAGAAAGAAAACCTGGAAGATGCGATAAAAGTAAAGGTAACCGACAGGGGTATCGCCATCAAAGTCGCCAATCCCGTCGGTTTTCCAGTTGGGCAGGCGGGAATCAAGAAGGATTTTGAAAAAGTTCTCTATGAGATAGCACAGGTTATCAAAAAAGTCCCCGATAACGAAATTCGGGTAGAAGGACATACTGATGATACACCAATACGAACGCGTGAATTTCCGTCCAACTGGGAACTCTCCGCATCTCGTGCATTGAACGTGGTGAAATTTTTTCACGAGAAGGCAAACATCGATCCCGGACGCCTCAGTGCTGTCGGCTACGGAAAGTACCGTCCGCTCGTGCCGAATTCCTCGGAAGAAAACAAACGGACGAATCGGCGAATAGAGATCTTTGTCGAATACCTGAAAAAGGCAGAACCGGAAGATTAACAAGTGAGGGCATACCATGGCCGACGCACAAGACCAAAAACCCGAAGAACAGGCGGCAAATACAAAACCCGAAGGTGGATCAAGCAAGGTTCTATTCTGGATAATACTTGCGGGGATTCTCGTTGCCAATAGTGTGATAGCGGCAGTAATTGTGATGATGACGAGCAAAAACATGGGGACGGAACAGGAGAATGTTACGGAAATGATCGATACGGCCGCCAACGATGAAACGCAGGCCGTTTCCATGGGAGCGATCAGCGATCCACCTATAGAAGCTATTGTTAACGTAGCGGGAACCGATGGGATGCGGTTTCTGAAGGTGAAGGTCGTATTTGAGTATGATGAAAAGAAACACAAGGACCTGGGGTCCGAACTCGCCCGGCGTGCCCCACAGTTGAAAGACCTCCTTATCGGTCATCTTTCCAAGCTGAGCTTGAGCGAATTGAAGCGTCCGGATGCAAAGGAAGAGATCCGGAAAGAAGTAAAACGCCTGGTCAACAATACTCTACCCGAAGACAAGGTTGGGAAAGTGCGGGATGTCTATTTCAACGACTTTATCATTCAGTAAAATAAACTCGAAATCCGGATCAATGTTTCGGGTAGCCGGCAAAGCTGCAAACGAGAATGTACGAGCGTTCGGGTTTCGGAAGCCGTTATCGCGGAGATGATGTGAGCGATATACTATCACAAGAAGAAGTCGATGCCTTGTTGGCGGCGGTATCCACCGGCGGTGGAGAGAGTTCGCCACAGCCGTCGTTCGACGTCGGTGGCATGGGAGGTGAGGGAGAAGGCGAAGGAGAATCGCCACTCTCCCTGTATGATTTTCGTCGTCCGGATCGTGTGTCCAAGGACCAGATGCGCACTCTTCAGAACTTGCATGAAGGGTATGCCCGCCAGTTTTCGACCACGCTGACGAATTTCCTTCGGACATTCGTGGAAATTGAGTTGGTAAGCGTGGATCAGTTGACCTATTCGGAATTTGTCATGTCGATTTCGAATCCCAGTTGTATTTACCTCTTTCGCATGGAACCGCTTGACGGTACCGCAATAATCGAAATCAATCCGTCGCTGGTTTTCTTCATCATCGATCGGCTTTTCGGTGGGCAAGGACGTCCCTCGGAACAGAACCGGGAATTAACGCTGATAGAGCAGAATGTCATCACCCGCATTGTCGAGCGCGGGCTGAATGACCTGAAGGAAGTGTGGGAACACATCGGGGTATTCAGTCCGAAGGTCGAGACATACGAGACGAATCCTCAGTTCGTGCAGATTGCGCCTCCCGGGGAGACGGTTATTCTGATTTCTCTCGAAGTACGAATGGAGAACGCCTCGGGGTTGATGAGTTTGTGCTTTCCATTTATGCTGCTCGAGAGCGTTATCAATCATCTTTCCGGTGAGTCCTGGATGTCGTCTCAGAGTGCGGCAACCGTTGAGACACGTTCCATGCTCGAGCACGAAATCGAGTCGATGAAGGTGCCGCTTTCGGCGCTTATCGGGCAGACTCGTGTTTCGATACGCGATTTGCTGCAGCTTCAGACCGGCGATGTACTGTGCCTTGACAAGCACCGGGACTCGGACCTGGCGGTACAGGTTGGTAAGAAAACAAAGATGGCGGGAAAAACGGGCCTGGTCGGACGTCGGAAGGCGATAAAAATAACCAGAGTTTTAGAAAAAGAGGTGCCGGGTAGCCATGAGTGACTTTCTTTCACAAGATCAGATCGACGATCTCCTCAACCAGGGGGGAGATTTTGAGAACGCCGATTCTATCGGCGGCTCCGGCGATGGGGAGACCGGCGGTGGAGGCGGAGGACGGGACTACGGTCGTCTGTCTGCCGCATTCGAGATTTTCTGTAACCAGGCGGGGAGTGTCATTTCGGCCGTACTGAACAGATCGGTCACCATAAGCATCGATAGGTGCGAGGCCGCCGACGCATCTTTTTTGTCGGAGAACCTGCCCGCACCGCATCTGATCGGGACATTGCCGTTCAAGTCCGGTTTCAACGAGCCCTTCTCACTTCTCCTTGGCACCCAGGAAACGGCGGTAATGGCCGATTTAATGCTCATGGGTGATGGGAGTGCCGAGTATTCGGCAGATCATAAGGATGCGCTTGGGGAGTTGTTCAACCAGGTGCTGGGAGCTTTCGGCACCGCAATTGGTGAAAAAATGGGCACTTCCGTATCGCCCGGGGTAGTGGAGGTCGATGAATTTGATTTCGCCGCGCCTTCCATTTCGCTGGACAGTGCCGATATGGTGGTGCTTACCATGACGATAGACGATATCGGTTCTCGAACGCTTGCGATTATTGTTCCCGCGGGAGATACTGAACAAATCGCGGGGGCGCTCTCCGTTTCGGAAGAGGGCGGCGGAGGCGAGGATGATGTCGGACTCAATTCCGACGAACTGGACGACCTTACCCAAGTTGCCGAGTCATTCAATGAAGAGACACCGGGGGGAAGCTTCGGCGGCGGGAGTCTGTCGACCCGAGGCGGCAGTGAAGCACCGTCATCACATGAAAATATTGACATGCTGCTCGATGTAGAGCTTGACGTTTGTATCGAGCTGGGTCGCACCGACCTTTCGATCAAGAGAATCCTGGAACTTGCCCCGGGAGCAATAGTCGAACTAGACAGAATGGCCGGCGAACCGGTCGATCTGCTGGTAAACGACAAGGTTGTTGCCAAGGGCGAAGTGGTTGTCGTCGATGAGAGCTTCGGGATACGGATCGTATCACTAGTTTCCCCGGAAGAACGGATTCGGAGCCTTCGGTAATATGAAAAACATTGTGCATCGGCTGCTTTTCGCCAACCGGCGTGGAGTATGGTTCGTTTTCGCATTGATAATGATGGCAAATGGTGGGATGACTCAGGCTCGCGATACCGGTCGGTTGTCGGATCGTGCCCTCTTTGAGAAGAAACTCGAGTTTGCTCGCAATAGAGCGCATGGGGATAACGATGAGCTGTTTGCGGACAGTACGCTCACCGGCACCTCCCTCCCCATGCATTCCAAATCGGAAACGATCGGTTTTGGGACTCTCGTTGTGCGTATCGCGGGATACCTTGCACTTGTAGCGGTGCTGATACTCGGGATTGCATGGTTTCTGCGGAAAAGTGGTGCGCGAGGACGAAGTCCCGCAGGTGGGGCGATCGACATAGTCGAAAATATATCGATTGGGCAGGGGAGGAACGTGACACTTGTGCGTATTCAGGATACAATACTGGTAGTGGGGCATACTCCCCACACCGTTGCACTGCTTGACCGAATCGAGGGACAGAAGGCCGTCGAGCTGATAGCCGCTACCAAAGGCGGAACCTCGGTTGAACAGTTCAAGGATGTCTTCAGCACTTTTGTCGGGAAAATGAAAAAATCATCATGAATATACCGACTCGACCCACTCCTCCCTTATCGGTATCGACCGAAAAGCATTCCGACTTTAGCATTTTTTTCCCAGGCAAATCCATGGAGAAGTTGATTCGAGTACTTCGTAGTGCTCTGGGGGGAGTGCCGCTGCTTGGGATTCTGTGGCCCCTCTTTGCACAGAATATACCTTCGCTTACACTTTCCATGGGCGATGCGAAACAACCAAATGAAGTTGCGATGGTGTTTCAGGTTCTCTTTCTCATTACGATTCTTGCCCTGGCTCCGTCGATTCTGATCATGCTGACTTCATTTGTACGAATAGTCATCGTATTTTCATTCCTTCGGCGGGCTCTGGGCACTCAGACCATGCCGCCCGACCAGGTAATGATCGGACTGGCGCTTTTTCTGACCTTCTTCATTATGACACCCGTATTTTCCGAAATAAACGAGACTGCGATTCAGCCCTACCTGGCCGAGGAGGTCGACTTTCGGGAGGGGGTATCCCGTGCTCTAGCGCCGGTACGAACGTTCATGCTTCGTCAGGTAAACGAGAAGGATCTTGCCCTGTTTGTCCGAATATCAAACAAACCGTCACCGCGCAACGTTGATGATCTTGGAATGGAAATTCTGCTTCCGGCCTTTGTTACGGGAGAACTTCGGACGGCGTTCATAATAGGTTTCATACTTTATGTTCCTTTTCTCGTGATCGATATGGTTGTCGCAAGTGTATTACTGTCAATGGGAATGATGATGCTTCCTCCGGTGATGATTTCACTTCCGTTCAAGATCATTTTGTTCGTTCTGATCGATGGATGGCATCTGATAATCAGGCAACTGGTGGTATCATTCGGGTAATCGTATCGTCGGGACTGGTTTTCCGGATACCGGCATCAAAGAAAGGATAGTATGGAAGCTGGACTGGTAATAGATATAGGTCGTCAGGCTTTGGTCACGGTTCTGATCATATCAGGTCCCATGCTCCTTGGCGGGCTTTTTGTCGGGTTAGCCGTCGGAATATTTCAGGCGGTGACACAGATACATGAGATGACGTTAACGTTCATACCGAAGATTCTGACAATGGTTGGAATACTGGTTGTGCTTCTGCCCTGGATGCTGGTGAAGTTCATCGATTTCGTCAATCAGCTTTTCGAACAGCTTCCTGATTTGATAAGGTAAGCATATGGACCTCACGGCACTCACACCTGACCAGATACAAATTTTTTTACTGGTATTTGTTCGCGTAACTGCTATTCTGGTGTTACTTCCAGTGCTTGGAGCAAACAGTGTTCCCATGAAGGTAAAAGCGGGATTGTCACTGCTTCTTACGATCCTGGTCTATCCCCAGGTAACAATGGCCGAGGGTTCGGGTGGTTTATCATCAATTTCACTATTTACTTTCTCGGTTCTCAAGGAAGCATGTGTGGGATTGGTCATAGGATATACGACTCTTTTTCTTTTCGCGGCCGTGCAATTCGCGGGCATTATGGTTGACCGTCAGATGGGATTCGCCATGGTGCAACTTCTGGACCCCATGTCGAATTCGGAGTCCTCGGTTACGGGGCAACTGCATGTGCTGCTGTTCAGTATCATTTTCCTTCTGCTCAATGGACATTATTTTCTCATACTGGCGGTTCAGAAGAGCTTTGAATTAATCCCGTTGTTCGGGGTGAAGTTCGCGACCGGGTCACTGGCTTCGTTTTTCAGTAGTATGGTGGGGAATCTGTTCGAGTTGTCGCTTCGGTTTGCCGCCCCGGTCTTCATTATTCTTGTGCTCGCTTCGGCGGCACTGGGGATAGTCGCACGGACGGTCCCACAGTTGAACATCTTTTTTGTAGGTTTGCCTTTGAAGATCGGCCTGGGACTGGTTGCTACCATAATGGTGCTTCCGCTGTTGGCCCATATGTTTCAAGGCATCATGAAGTCTATCATAGAGGATGTGTGGAATGTGCTGTATCTTATGGCTTGACGAACTATGAAAGGTAACGGATAATGGCGGAGTCGGCTGATGAAAGGTCGGAAGCCCCAACCCCCAAACGGCGGGATGAGGCCAGAAGAGACGGAAATCTCGCTCGAAGCACCGAGGTGAATTCGGTCGTAGTGCTTCTGGCGGGTCTTCTGGTTCTCAAGGCTTTCATCCCGCGCATGTACCGGGAATTCGGGACGTTGTTTTCATCAACCTATGCACTGATTGGCGCGGCGACAATAACTGAGCAGGAACTCGTTTGGCTGGCACGAAACGCGATTTTCACCGCCGGTCGTCTGGCTCTACCCATAGCATTCAGTATAGTGGTAGCCGGCCTGTTCGCCAACATTATTCAAGTGGGTTTTCTGCTCACCGGCAAGCCGTTAATGCCGAAGCTTGAGAAAATCAATCCGATTTCCGGATTCAAACGTCTTTTTTCGATGCGCTCTCTTGTTGAAATGGCAAAAAACATCGGAAAAGTGGCGATTATCGGTTGGGTGGCGTATGTGACGTTCAAAGGTGAGTTCCGACAAATGCTGGGACTGTCAAATTATAGTGTCGGAATGATTGCGATTTACCTGCTTCAGGTCGCATTCAAACTGTTCGTTCGTGTCGCGCTCGTTCTCGTTATATTGGCGATCCTCGATTTCGCCTATCAGAAATATGAACACGAGAAGAAATTGAAGATGACAAAACAGGAGATAAAAGAGGAACGCAAACAGATGGAGGGGGATCCCAAGGTAAAGGCTCGGGTGAAGTCGCTCCATATGGAAATGGCGCGAAGGAGGATGATGCAGGAGGTCCCTCAGGCAACGGTGGTGGTTACGAACCCCACCTATATTGCGATAGCTATTCGCTACGAAGCCGGAGAGATGGACGCCCCGGTCATTCTGGCCAAAGGGAAACGGCATATCGCCGAGAGAATCAAAGAGATCGCTCGAGAGAAAAAAATACCGGTAGTTGAAGACAAACCGCTTGCCCGTGCCATGTACGACAAAGTGGATATTGGGGATTCCGTACCGGTTGAGTTCTTTTCCGCGGTGGCGGAAATTCTCGCATATGTATACAGATTGAAGAACCATTCCGCCGCATAGCGGAAGCAGTCGAGGTAGTGACGTAATCGATTCCCACATTGCTATTGCTTTGGACAGGCGAGAGACCGGGATATGAAACTGACAGCATCGATGAATCGTGTGTTTGATCACCCTTTGTTGCGTCGTTTGATGGAACAGAGAGATCTGGTGATTGTGGTCGGTGTGGTGTCGGTGGTCATTCTCATGGTCATTCCCGTCCCGACAGCACTGATGGATCTCTTGTTGACCCTGAACCTCTGCATTGCACTGGTTATTCTGCTTCTGTCCATGTATAACGAAGATGCGCTGGATTTTTCTTCATTTCCCTCGCTTCTTTTGGCGGTTACGTTATTTCGGCTATCTTTGAATGTCGCCACCACGCGACTCATCCTCAGTGAGGCGGACGCAGGGAATGTGATAGAGGTGTTCGGTACATTTGTAACGGGTGACAATGCCGTCGTCGGGTTCATTATTTTCCTCATTATAGTAATCATCCAGTTCGTGGTGATCACAAAGGGTGCGGGGCGTATTGCCGAAGTTGCCGCTCGGTTCACACTCGATGCGATGCCGGGCAAACAGATGGCAATAGACGCGGACCTGAATGCGGGTCTCATTACTGAAGATGTGGCACGAGAACGTCGCGACAAGATTGCGCATGAGGCCGACTTCTACGGAGCCATGGATGGTGCATCAAAGTTTGTTCGCGGCGATGCGATCGCGGGAATAATCATCACGATAATAAACATTGTCGGCGGTTTCATTATAGGGATCGCTCAGCAGGGCATGTCTCTTACACAGAGCCTCAGCGTGTACACTACCCTTACGATCGGAGACGGCCTGGTGAGCCAGATGCCGGCGCTTATGATTTCCACCGGTGCGGGTATGCTTGTCAGCCGTGCAGCATCCGATACGAATCTCGGCCAGGAGATCGGAACACAGTTGTTGTCGGCGCCAAAGGCTCTCGGGGTATCGGGGGGAGTTATGCTGTTTTTTGCGACGGTTCCCGGTTTTCCCAAGGTACCGTTCATTACCCTGGGTCTGATATTGCTGGGTTTCACGGCCGCAAACATGAGAATGCGCAAAGAGCAAAAGCCTGAACCGCAATCTTCCTCCGAGGGTGCTGAGCGGAAGGAAGAGCGGGTCGAGGATTTTCTGCATGTTGATGCAATGGAGCTGGAGATTGGGTACGGGCTGATTCCGCTGGTGGACATGAAGCAGGGGGGGGATCTCCTGGACCGGATCACGATGATTCGACGTCAGCTTGCGACGGAACTCGGCATAATCATCCCCCCTGTTCGCATCCGCGACAATATACAGCTCAAGCCGAATCAGTATCGGGTGAAGGTTCGAACGATTGCTGTGGGTGAAGGGGAGTTAATGAGCGGGTCATATCTTGCCATGGATCCGGGCACCGCAACTCGTAAAGTTCGCGGTATAGAAACAGTCGAACCGGCATTTGGACTGCCTGCGCTATGGATTACGCAAAGTCAGAAAGAAAATGCAGAGATGTCGGGCTACACCGTCGTCGAGTTGCCTGCCGTGCTGGCTACGCACCTGACCGAACTCATAAAGCGGCATTCGCACCAGCTTCTGACCCGTCAGGACGTCCGGAATCTTGTAGACAACCTAAAAGAGAACGATGCGGCGGTCGTTGATGAGTTGATACCCAGTATTCTATCCGTTGGAGAGGTGCACCGGGTGCTTGCCAATCTCTTGCGGGAACGGGTATCTATTCGTGATCTGGCTCGGATTCTGGAGGCGCTTTCCGATGTAGCTCCGCGAAGCAAGAATTCGGACATTCTAACCGAATACGCTCGCAATGCCCTGGCCGCACAAATTTGTGATCAGTACATTAACGAGGACGACATAATTCCCGTGATAACGCTGGATCCTAATCTGGAGGCTAAACTCGAAGGAAGTATGCAGGAATCCGACGGTGGGATTCGTGCGGCCCTGTCTCCCACGGATGCCGGTCGCATTATCGAAGCCTTCGCGGTTCACATTGAAAGAACGAAGGAGCGGGGAGAGACGCCGATTGTGATATGTTCGCCGACAATCCGTGGTCCGCTGCGAAGGTTGACGGAGAGTAATTACCCGGAACTGGTGGTATTGTCGTATAATGAAATTGTTCCGGGTGTAGAGATACGATCGATCGGCATGTTGGAGATTTAATCAAGGGGGTAAGGGGTCGTCACGGGTGGGGAGTAGCACTTCGATTTTTGGAAAAAGTGATAACAACAGGTAGACCGGGATGAGAATCAAAAAATACACAGCCGAGTCGATGAAATCTGCATTGCTGCAGATCAAGCAGGATCTTGGGGAAGATGCGATGATTCTGAAAACCCGCAAAATCCCAAAGAAAATATTTGCCCTTGGTGCGCACGATGAAATCGAGGTAACGGCCGCGGTCGACGATTCCGCTCCGCGACGGCCGGAAGTGCCCCCTTTGCAGTTGTCGAACACGGGAGTATACGGTCCGGCGCGCCGACGTACGACGCAGATTCCGAGTACCTCTGCCCTCATGCACGCTCCTTTCGCAGCCGGAACGGAACGAAGAACTGTGTCCACGGGAATAATGGAGCGAGCAAAACCCGATCGGCCCATCGCTCTTGAGACGCGAGACGAAGAGCTGCGCCTTATGGAACTACGGGAAGATATCCGGGAGGCAAAAGATCTTCTTCGGGCGATTCTTCAGACAGGAGAGACGACGGCGGCGGGCGGGTTTGCCGGAGCGTGGGCCGTTCTCTACAAGCGATTGGTTGATGCTGAAGTGAAACCTGATCTGGCCAAAGCGCTTCTTCATGAGGTAAAGAATGCAAAATCGGACCGTGAAGCCCGTATCGAAAAGAGGTTCGTAAGCGTTCTGGGTGAGCGGTTTCCAGTTTCCGGTCCGATTACCATGCACCCCGGAGGACCTTCAATAGTAGCCTTCGTGGGACCGACGGGTTCAGGTAAAACAACCACAATTGCCAAAATTGCGGCGCACTACAGCCTTTCCGCCAAGAAGAACGTTTCGATTATAACGGCCGATACCTATCGCATAGCCGCTATTGAACAGATACGGGCTTTTGCGGATATTGTAGGCATTGGACTGCAGGTGTTGTTTTCTCCTTCCGAAGTCCGGGAGGCGTTGGCGGCGTGCGAGAACGATGACCTTGTCCTGGTTGATACGGCCGGGCGGAGTCGACGCAACTCAGTCCACATGAAAGAACTCGGAGATTTCGTTACGGCACTGAAGCCACATGAGATTCATTGCGTCCTAAGTGCGGGAACAAAGGATTCCGACTTGCGTGAGACAATACGGCGTTTTGGCGAGTGCGGGGTGAATCGTTTGCTCTTCACGAAGCTGGATGAGACGGAGCGAGTGGGAAATATATACAACATTTCAGCCGAATCCGGAATACCCGTTTCTTATTTCACCGTGGGGCAGGCCGTCCCCGACGATATTGAACTGGCACAGCCGAGTCGTTTTGTTCAGCGATTGTGGGAAGGCGGTTCGGTATGAATGATCAAGCTCAGCGCCTTCGAGAACTCGCGGCGGCGGCGGTAGGAAACATGGCCGGCAACAGAACCGATATTATCGACAATCCCGTAAGGTGTCGGAGTTTCGCTATAACCGGAGGGAAAGGTGGAGTTGGGAAATCCAATATTGCGATGTTCCTGTCGACTGCTTTGTCGGGGCTCGGTAAAAAGGTACTGTTGCTCGATGCCGACCTTGGGCTGGCCAATATTCACATTCTACTGGGATTGAACCCCCGACGGAATCTCGCTCATGTGATTGGGGGAGAGTGTGCATTGGAGGAGATCCTTTTTTCCGGGCCGGCGGGAGTCGATATTCTTCCTGGAGCTTCCGGATTGGCGGAGATGGCGGATCTTCCACCAATGCGTCTTCAGTCGGTCCTGCAGGCTTTGGCAAAACTGGAACAGTCGTACGCATTCCTGGTAATCGACGTCGGGGCGGGAGTTGGGCGCAATACCGTTCATGTCGCGGGACACGCGGATACGTCCATACTTGTTCTTACGCCGGAACCGACGTCGCTGGCGGACGCATATTCAACATACAAGCTACTCCGGAATCGGAATATGGGGGGTATTCAGGCGTTGGTAAATATGGCTGGAAACGACGACGAAGGGCGTGAAATTCACGAAAAACTGGAGAAGCTTACAAAAAACTTTCTTCATTCACCTCTTCCTTTGTTGGGAGTTTTACCGTTTGATGCCGATGTAGGACGGTATGTGCGCAACCAGAAGAACGCGACTCTTGAAAAGCCGAGAAGCACTCTGAGCGTGCGCATCCGGAGCGTTGCTCGAAATCTAGCCGGAATGCCACAGACGGCCGGAATCGGTTTTTTTGCGCGATTTCTTACGAATTCGCGGACGGAGGAGTAGAACCATGCTTTTCTGGATGAGACGATTTGCGCGAATTTTCGGATTCTCAGGATTCTTTCTGCTGTTCCTGGTGGGAATCGACTATGAGGACCCGTTTCAGACGAATATTTTGTTATTCGCTCTTCTGAAGGGGGTGTTTGGAGGGGCTCTATTCTGGTTTGGTGGGCTTATCATTGCGGATATTTTTTTCAAAGGTATAATAGAAGATGTCACGGGTAATCGGCTGGACTATCTGGAGGGCGGGGTTGTGCAGCGCATTCAGCACGCCAAAGACGATACCGGCGTTCATCCGGTTTCGGATATTTCCGAGGAGTTGGAAAATAAGTAGTGTCCGTCCGAAAAGTCCCTAAAACGGGCGCTTCGACAGGCTCAGCGTCCGTTTTAGGGACTTTTCGGACA
>CAYFVL010000038.1:0-28040 GCA_964346405.1 uncultured Fibrobacterota bacterium | reverse complement strand
GTGCAACAGCTTACGCAGAATGCCGTGAGTCGATTGCGAAACCTGGGTTAAGTCCGACTACGGTGTGGCTTTGAGCGGGAGGTCAGTTACTCTGCGCCACCGGCTCTCTCCTCAGTGAGCGAAGGACGCGATCGGGCAAGTCTTCCTGCAACATTTCGATTTTTCGAATTGCTTCTTCAACAATCTGAGCTTCAACCGAACGAAGGTTCTCCTTCACACGCCGCCAACTCATCAAGGCGTCATGGCGGTGCTCCATTGTCGGTTTTTGTTCGAATAATCCGGTATGCGCACGAGCCTTGCACACCAGAGTTTGCGTCCGGACCTGATCAAGATCACCCATGATTACAGGCGAAACCGCGGCACTATCCAGCCATCGGAGAGCGGATTCATAATTTTCCCGACGGTACTGGAATTTTGCGCGGGCCAGGTAGAATTCACCGTCGCAAACCGATTTCTCACGAAAAAATTCAAGGGTTAGTTTATCGAGACCTTCCAAACTCCGCAGCTCATATATAGCCGCGAGATTGGATCCTCGAAATGGTTCCGGTAGTTCGTTCAGCACTTGCAGTACATTGCCGTAATTCCCTTTTGAGTACTCTCCCCGCAGTACCTTGAGCAGATCATTAGTTCCATAGCTTAATCTGAGCCGCTGTACTAATGTCGGAGGCTCCGAAGGCAATTCGGCCTGATTCCGCGGTTTTGGTTCTGTTTCAGGCACATCGACCCTCCCGGCAATGTCATCTTCAATAGAAGCCGACTCTTCAGGCGACCTTGGGTTGTCCGGAAGAGCATCGATGTCATCCGTGGTAAGGGGTAAATCGTCTCCATGCGACTTACGACGACTCGCTATCGAGGTCTGTCCGGATGCCTCACTTGTACGCTCAGCGTCGCTTTGTTCGATCGGGCGGTTGCTTGCCGGCTTTCGCGGTTTCTGAGCCGGCTTGAAAGCTACCGTCGACTCGGATGCAGGAGGAGTCTCCTTCGGCCCACTCACGATTTCATCGGACTCCTCCTTCCGGCTCGCTTCGGGCGCAGGCAGGCTCCGATCATCGAGTGACTTGGACGACGACACAACTTTCGGTTGCTTTTCAAGGATTTTCGCAATACGGTAGGTCACAATCGGGAACAAGCCACCGATTAAGCTTCCGGCCAGAAAAGCGATTAGTAACAGTGGAAACCTGTCGGAATTTCGATGAGCCGAGCGTTTTGCAATCGGCATTCTCGAGTCCAGGGCGGTTCGGACATGGGAAGCCACGACCCGTTCAGGGCTCTGCTCGGTCAAAGAAGAGTGCATTTTCTCAAGGCGCCTAACTACCGTCTCCACAGTTGCCGGACGCTTAGCCGGCGTGTACTCGAGACAGGCATTAATCAGCGAAAGGAACGCCGGTGGAGTGGCTAGATCAAATTCTGATAACGGCTCAAAGGCATTCTTCAAGCGCATCGGTACCAATTCAGTGATTTTGGTGCTGGGAAATGCCTTTTGGCCGGTGACCATTTCATACATTATGCAGCCCAAAGCATAAACATCACTACGCACATCGAGTTCTTCTCCCTGAAGCTGCTCGGGGGAGATATACTGAAACGACCCAACTATGCTGCCGGGATCGGTATCCAGGTTCAAATCGATAGGCTTGGCGACTCCGAAATCCATCAGCTTCACTTTGCCTTCATAGGAGATCATGACGTTGGCGGTTTTCAGATCTCTGTGGAGAATTCCTCGGTACTCTTTACCGTTCATGTGATATGTATGGTTATGTGCATACTCGAGTGCGCGGGATATGAGGAGGGAAACTGAGGTACAGAACTGAGGGGACTGCGGACCATACGTTTCAACCAGCCGGTTCAGCGAGTAGCCGTCGATCTTCTCCATCTCGATATAGGGCAGGTCATTCCATTCACCCACCGAATGCACGGTAACGATGTTGGGATGCTCCAACTGTGCGGTGATCTTCATTTCACGATCGAACCGTTCTTCTTCCCGCGGAGCATAGGTCGGCCTCATGAGTTTGACGGCACGTTTTATCTCCAGCCGCCTGTTCCATATTTCATATACGACGGACATACCGCCCTGGCCGAGCTTGCCCACTACAGTTCCCGATGCGATTTCTTCGGGTTGATGACCGTAAGGCATAGTATGTACCGGCGAGGCCCTTTCGTCCATAAGTTCATTTCCGTGTCCGAGAGGCGTATCGGACTTTGTGTCGCTCATAATATACCCCACAAACCTTCGCCCACGTGTTCGTGTCGTCATGTGAGATCCCGTTAACCCAAGTTTCGCTATCAACTCACGGCATTCAGCCCGGTCGCCCAGTAGATCTCCCGCAACCGGTCGTCTCCGAACGATAACACCGGTCAGCAAAATCATTGAGAGTGGAGGTATTAAACCAGGAAAGAAAAAGCGTGATCTCGGGCGAATCTGTAGTTTTCACCCAATAATGGGCCATTATAACATAATATGATCTCAGCCATAATTTATTTGATGCCCCAACAAGGTAGGTAAAAAGAATCACTTTTGCGACATTCCACCGAGGATCGTGAGCCGGCTTCGAAATCTGGGCCAGATACTACCGACGATGCAGAAGATATTTATAAAAAGTGCCGAAAGCTTTGAAAATTCTTTTTGCCTCTCCAGGCATTCTAACGATCTGGACGAGCTTTGAAGCGATGTATACGGGGCGCAAGTAGAACGCTCTTCGAGCCTGATCGCAGAAGGACACCAGCTCATCATAGGATAGACTGGGATGAGAAACAACCGATGAATGTAGCCCTTCCGCATCGAGCCAATCCCTGAAATTGTGAGACACTATTGCTCCCTGTTCTTCGAAGTGAGCGTAGGCCTCTGTTCCGGGATAGACCATTATCGGATAGAACTGAGCAGTATCCGGATTCAGTTGTTTGGCAAAGGACAGTGTCTTCCGCAGTGTTTCGTGACCTTCTCCGGGGTTACCTACCATGAAACATCCATGGATCATAATCTTTGCTTTTTTGGCATCGCGCATGAATTGATAGATTCGCTCGATTTTCATGTTCTTCTTGATATTGTCGAGAATGCGTTGATCGCCGCTCTCGAAACCCACACAGAAAAGCCGACATCCGGCCTTTCTCATAACCCGCATCGTTTCATAGTCTACGTCTGCACGCGAATTCGCGGACCAGGGAATCGAGGTCAAGTTCTCCCGAATAAGACCTTCGGCAAATTCGCGGCACCTTTTGCGATCGGCCGTAAGCGTATCGTCTTCGATCATGATTTCGCGCACGTGCGGGAAGTTCTCTTTTATATATTTGAATTCCCCGATGATATTCTCGACCGATCGTTTTCGATATCGATGTCCCATGAGAGTCTGGGGAACCACGCAGTATGTACAATGAAACGGACATCCGCGCCCGGTAACCAAGACAATAAGTGGATGACGGCTATGGCCGTAGAAGTAGGGATTGATATCGAGGTGCTTGCGATACACCGATGAGACGTATGGTATTTCATCAAGATCGGTCAGGAAATCCCGAGATTTTGTGACGGTAATTTTGCCGCCCCGGCCGCGAAAGGCAATACCGCGGACCTCGGATAGATCGATTTTTTCCCCCCGGGATTCCAGTCTGCCGGCCAGATCTCGCACCGTTTCGTCGTATTCCCCTACCGCTACTACATCAACCCCTTCCGCAACACTTAGAGTATCCTCAGGCAAAGCCGAAACATGCACGCCAACCAAAACAGTAAACAGTCCCGGGATCCGCTCCTTGAGCCGTCGAGCTACATCTATGTCACTGTAAATACTTGGAGTAGACGTATCCAGGACTGCCATACGAGGTTCGAATCGTTCAGCGCGTTCGGCGAGCTGCTCAAATTCCATTCCCGCGGCGGGCGCATCCACGAGATCGACTTCGTGCCCGTCCTTTTCAAGATATCCGACAGCGTAAGCAAGCCACATTGGGTAATAAAGCGTTCCGCTCTTTGTGACGGCCGGCGACCGGGATTCTCGCGAGAATTTGGGGAGAAACGGAGGGTTCAATGCTAATATCTTCATTTTTTTCCAGTAGCTCGGGTCATTGGAATGAATGGGGGTTGCCGTTCACTCCGAAAGTTGTAAGATCGATCCTATCCGACAAACTCATCAATTTTCTTCTTCATCGGATCCTTGGCCAAGAGTCCTACGTGTTGACCAATCACTTTTCCGTCTTTCACAAAAAGAATAGTCGGGATACTGACAATTCCATATTTAGAGGCCACCTGAGGATTATCGTCGACATTGAGTTTGCCGAAAACAACTTTGCCCTCGTACTCTTCGGCGATATCTTCTATTATGGGAGTCAGCATCTTGCAGGGACCGCACCAGGGAGCCCAGAAATCAACAAGAACCGGCGTCTCGGAATTCATTACAATAGTTTCAAAATTCTGATCTGTTATCTCCAGCAGTCTCTCGCTCATTGGTAAGCTTCCTTTCCGTAGAATCGCGATAGGCTTCTTCTATGTAGATTTTCATTTCTTCGTTTATTTTTTTCCATTTGTGCGGCGCATTTCGGTATCGTTCAACAAATACGGTAGCATCAGACGACGACACCCCCGTCATTTGTACCAGACGGCGGTATTCTCCGGCCTTGGATTCAGCCGTTAGGTGGTCGGCGGTACGAAGGATCTCTACGCCGGCCAGATAACGAATTACGTCTTCCTTTTTGGAGGAAGCACTGTGCCCAATCGCAGCAAATATCAGCAGGCCAGCAAAACCGGAACGAATAAAATCCATCTCAATCCTACTTAATATGGTGACTGACCCCGCCCCTGTCAACCCGAGGTGTACCATTATTCTAAATGCAGACCTATAATCTGCTATCAATAAGTCTCGGACTATCGATGCATTAAAACACCGAATCCGAGTCGCCCGCACTTGACCCGACTTCGACAGTCGAGAGACGCCGTACCGCGCTGCACTGAGCGGTGTCGAAGTGAGCGGAGCGATGTGTTGCGCTGCACTGCGCTGCACTGAGCGGTGTCGAAGTGAGCGGTGTCGAAGTGAGCGTAGTCGAAATGCCGAGGGATAGAGCAGTATGCGTAAGATGTTGTGCGAGATTGACTTAGAAAAAGCGCAGGGGTATCCGGGGAGATACCTTGAGCATTTTTCTACAATGAATCGCGCGCCGGCTTACGCAGAATGCCCTGAGCCGATTGTCGAAGCCGGGTTGAGGCTGTAGCCGGTTCAAACTCCACTTAAGTAACTATTACGGCCAAACCGGCAAAACAGTGTCTCCGGAACAAATATCGTACTACGACTTGGATTCGGAGTTATCGGGCACTTCGGTCTCCCGCGGAATCCTCTTTTGTCGATTACATTCCTTATCCAGGTTCTCCAAACCGGAAATCACCATGTGCGGAGTAATCCGTAAAAGACATTGTCTTGAGCCGCGAAAACAAAAGTTTCCACCATGGGCATGGCAAGGGCGACAAGTCAGCTCCGTTTCAAAAACCCGGTACGGCGGAGAACCGTACGGGTAAAAACCCCAATGCCGCGTTGTCGAGCCAAATATCATCCCGGTTGCAACCCCGCATGCCCGTGCCAAATGCGAAAGGCCGGTATCGTTTCCTAACGCCAGATTACAGTCCGTCAGCATTGCACCGACCTCATGCAACGTTCGCCTTCCGGCGAATGAGTCCGCCCCGGCCCCCAACTCAAGCGCCATGCTGTCGGCCACCGGCTGATCGGTCGGTCCCCCGAAAATACACACGTACCAATTCCGACGAAGCGCTTCTCTGCCGATTTCCAAATAGAATTCCAGTGGCCATTGTTTGTTTTTCCAAGCGCAGAACGGGAAAAGGGCCAACTTCTTCTTGTCGCCCGCTCCATGCTCGAACCCTCGTTCCTTCGGTCCGGACTGGAAAGTCAGTCTAACCGGCGGCAGTTGATCATGATCACTGGAAGGTTTCAATCCGGCTGCCCGGATGTACCGAAAAACAACATTTTCCGCAAAATTGTAACGATTATGGCGAAACAGGAGCAGCAACAGGCGTTTGCCGTGCAGTTTGTCCAATGCGCCGCTTCGAACATCCGCAAAATATTTCTGCCGATACCCTTTTGAACAACGATTATTCTGAAGATCGAGCACAAAATCCCAATTGAGACCAGCCAGTTCTTTGAATACTTTTCGACGGTTTTTCTTTGTCACGGAATGAACCCGATGAATACGAGCATCATCCTCGTAAAATGAGGTATAACGTTCATCTGTTACCAGATGGATATGAGCTTGCGGCCAGGCATCCTCAAGAGCGGGAAGAACTCCCGCCACGAGCACAACATCGCCCATGGAAGAGAATCTTATTACCAGGATATGCGAAATATTCTCTTCCTCAGGTACTCCGTCGTAGGAACCATCCACGCAGTTTTTCCGCTTTTTGAATACCCTGAGAAGTCTCACAGCGCAGTACCGGACAGGACCGGAATTTCCGGAAAAAAGTACTCCTCGGGATCGACCGGGCGGCCGTTAAGACGGATTTCGTAATGTAGATGTGGTCCGGTGGTAAGACCGGATACCCCGACCGTTCCTACCTGAGCACCTTTTCGGACTCGAGCCCCCTTCACGACGGTAATCGAACCCAGATGGGCATAAACAGTTGTGATCCCGTACGGATGCCGGATTACGACTCGATGCCCCCATGTGGGATGGTTCTCGGTGGAAACGACCTCTCCCTCGGCACCGGCAATCACGGATGTTCCCTTGGGTGCGGCAAAATCAATTCCATAGTGCAGTTTCATACTTCCGGTGAATGGATCACGCATTTCACCGAAACGTGCGGTAACGATACCTTCGGGGCCCATCGGATGAATAGTTGGGATACTATTCCAGATACTCTTTCCCTCGGTTTCCATGGTAGTAAGATCAGTGAGCAAAGCCTCGGCGGAGAGTGCCGTCACCAGTAACTCGTCTACGTTTTTATTCATTGATGAGAAATCGTTTTCCTGCAACGTATCTCTTTTGCGCCGAGTCCCGGTCTCAACAGCATGGGCGATTGATCGGCGTGAATTCTCAAGGCTCTCTATTTCAGAACCGAGTGTGGCGAGCATTCCGCGCATTCCGTGAATTCGCCGGAAGAGTTTTTCATTCTGATCCGCGAGATTTTTCTTCTGATTCTGCTCGACCACATCGGCCGAAAGGTCATTGAGGGGAATAAAGTAACCGACAAAACCAATAATACTCAACAAAACCAGGGCAACCACAAGCGAAACGCGGACCCGCAAGCGGATCCGCGTGCGATTCGGCGGCAAAAACAAAACCGTCCGGCGATGTGCTGCCATTACACTCCCGTAACTTCTTCGTCGCAGTTTTCCTGCTTGGCTGCCTTGACTTCAACAGGGACATTTCTGATTTTCTCGGCAATTTCATCGAGTTCCGTGCGAAGCTCTTTCACGTTTTCGACCGCTTTCTTGATGACAATGTCCTCCGGAACCTCGGAGTTTCTACCTTCATCAACAAGATCATATACTCTTTCGCCGATATCGACAAAATTGCGTTCGATCTTGCGTTTTGCAGCCATTTCTTCTACTTTGAGCTTTCCAACTTTTGTATACTCTTCGATTTTCTCCACGGACATGCTCGCGCCGTCCTTAAGGCTTCTCTTAATCTTTTCCCATACATTGTCGGCTTCCATCGTACCCTCCATTGTTGGATGATTATGAACCCTCGAAGCTCATAAATAAGCTACAGGACCGCCACCGTGGCGGCTACCGGCTCAATAAATGTAAAATACCACATATACTATACATTGGCGCAAACGATCTGCCGAGAAAAAGGCATTCGTGCCCCAAACCCCGCTAACTTGCCAACGGATCACCCGCAAAAGCAAGGGTATCTATAAATGATTCTGACGCTTGAAATCTCTCACTAGGGATGAAAGGCTGGTGAATTGAAAATCCCGCAGAAGACGCTCGAGCCTTAATCTTGTCTTTCGCAAGTTAGTGTAGTGCCGAAATCGCTTCATGCGTGTTACCCCTTGTACTCGTGGCTGATTGCTGTCTAGTTCCCAGGGATGAATGTAGAACACCGCCGGCCTGCCCTCGTGGTTACATCTCCTCAAGCCCAAAGCGGTGTATTGGTATGGAAATAAACGAAAATAGCCACCACCACTACATGGAAGCGTCAAAGGTCCAAGCCTGAAACAACTCATGGGTACTTCAATAATCCCTGAAAGGGTACGATGCATACCTAGCGATACCCCTGCATTGGCGTAATCAGGATGAAAGGCCACGGGGTATATGGAAGAATCGTAGACAATACCGTGCTTGGCCAGAATCTCAAAAATCCAAGGCTTCGACTTGGTGACGGAGAACGAAGGTGCCCTGAAACCACGTATTTTCTGGGAACTGCATTTGGCCAGTATCTCAAGAGATCTCGCCAAGTCACTTTCAAACTCCGTGGAGGTGAGTTCCTTAACTATCCTGTGCGCATACCCATGTGAAGCCAGTTCATGTCCGTCTTTCTCAATTCTCCGTATTAACCGCGGATTTTGCTCAGCAATCCATCCCAGGACAAAAAACGTGGCTTTCGTCCCATATTTTTTTAATAAGGCAAGGATAACATCAACGTTTTGCTCAATCCTTAACTCCATATGCGGCCAGGATGAGAATGGTATCACACTATCAAAGTTATGTACGCAGAACCAATCCTCGACATCAACAGTGAAACCGTTATGCATGACCGACTAGAATATCCTTTTCCCTCGTCTTTTGAACTCCTTAACCTCGGAAGGTGAAGGAAAACTCTGATATGATCCGCCTTCGGGCATAGGGCGCGGATCAACGGTTCCGTGGAAGATCACAAGAAGGCTTTCGTGAATCAAACGAGCACTGATACGCTTGGTTTTCATAATCATTTCGTGCAAGGAATTGGAATCCACCCGGACTGGTTGCTGTCTAATAATGTCCCCGTTATCAAACTCCTCATCCATGTAGTGAACCGTCACTCCGATTCTTTCGGCACCTTTGTACATACCCCAGAAAACCGGCATCATGCCCTTGTTCTCGGGAAGCAGAGAGGAATGGGAATTTATACACCCTTTTGATACCGCGCCCAGAAGCCTTTTCTTAAATATCTGCGGTGCTGCGATTGATACAATACAATCAATGTCCAACCCACGGACCTTTTGCACATATTTTTCGTCATTTACTCTGTCCGTCTCAAGTTCGAGTATCCCGTATTTCCGTGCAAGGGAACGAATTGTTCGTCCGGTCTTCTTACGCAACACATACAACAGGCCAACTCGCAGAAAATGAAAAGGGCCGTAGAACCCATACATTTGCCATGCCAATGCCGCAATAGATTTTTTGTTGAACGGCGGGAGTACTGTGATGGCCCGCACAGAATATGGTCCCTCCTTCGCAATCGGAAAAAAAGACCTGAAAAACTCATAGACGTAGAAAACGTCTTCCTCCGTAATGATCAGAACATTCACGTTTGAGCCCTTTCAGTGCTTTGCCATGTTGCACTCTCAATGCCGCGGGAAAACCGAAAAAAACCAAGGAAAACGGCTAAGTTCATCGCAATGAAATGGTATATGGAAGACACCAGGGGCAGGGATATTCTAAAAAGCGACAGAGAGTACCCAAGAAAAGATACTCCATAGAATCCAATTTGCAGTATCAAAAGCCACCGAAGGAATCTCCCCGATGAACGAATCAGTAGAAGATTTGTCAGGAACATTCCCATGAGCAGGAAAGGAGAAAACCATCGAAGGACCTTGTGGGAGACGTAGAAAACAAACGGCATTCCCAGGAACGGATTCAACATTTTACGAAGAAAACTGAATGACTGAAAATTCCCGGCTCCAATACGTACTCTTCTTCGGAATTCCTCAGCAACGTCCTTTCCCGTTTCTTCAACAGAAACCGCTTCCTTATCAAAGACAGTCTTGTATCCATTTCGGAGTATGAACATGGGAATGAGCAGATCGTCATTGGAGTAAGCGTTGGGTGGTAATGGTTCGAAAAGCGATTTCCGTATACTGTAGAAACCGCCGAAAGCCCCTATGCTTGCGCCAAACAGCCCCTCAGCGTATTTCAGTTCCGTTTCGAAATTTCGATACTCAACTTCTTTCCCAACCCCTTCGCTTTCCTCGGGCACAATCAGTTGCACCTGGCCAAGCACCGCCCCGATTGATGCATCCGCGTACAGACCGACCATCTTACGTACGGCATCCGGCTTACACATTGTGTTGGCATCGGTAAGAACGACGATTTCCCCCCTTGCCTTTGGCAAGGAACGATTTATCACCCCCGTTTTGCCTCGGCGTTCCTTATAATCGAAAAAAGAGATTTGCTTGTTGGTGTAAGTACGGACGATCTCTGATGTTCGATCACTACTGTTGTCCGAACAAACCATGATTTCCAGTCTCTCCCTCGGGTAATCAAGCGCCAGACAGTTTTCGATTTTTCTCGCAATAACACTCTCTTCGTTGTAGGCGGGCACTAGAATAGTAACCGCCGGGCAGAATGCGGGGTCGCGATATGGCTTGTGTCCGAAAACCCGGGAAACAAGCCGCATGCACAACGCATATCCGCTGTAGGCATACACGAACAGAAATGAGAAAAAGAAAAAAAAGAACTTGAGCACAGTTACCATGATCACACCCTATTATCTATAGACTAGCCCAGTTTTCACAATCAACTCACGGCATTCTGCGTTAGCTGTTGCATGACCTTATCTTAGAAAAATACTCAAGGTATCTCCCCGGATACCCCTGGGCTTTTTCTAAGTCAATCTCGCACAACATCTTACGCATACTTGTCATCCAAAGCCTTATGCGAAGGCCGACTGCTCGTTCTCGACTGCGAAACTTGGGTTAAGGCAATCTCGCATGGCAAATGGCACATATTGCTCTCTCGCAGTCTGAATGGAAGTAAATGATTACGGGCGCGCTTTTCTTTGATTTGCCTGTCGCAGTAGAAAATATATGCCGGAACAAAAAGGTTCAAAGTAGAGTAACGGAGCGGCACAGAAAACTCACGCTATCGTCCTAAAATAAAAACAGCCCTCAAAGCCTTGGCCTTAAGGGCTATTTTAGTGGTGGCGCCTCGCAGAATCGAACTGCGGACACGGGGATTTTCAGTCCCCTGCTCTACCGACTGAGCTAAAGCGCCGACACAATTTCGTCATCAGAAGACCAGTAAAATATTAAACCGCCAAAAAAAAATCAAGGGTAAGTGCTTCGGGACCGAAGATTTCTCCGACGTATACGATCAAACCCCACGAACCATTTTAACGTGGTCCCGATCTACTTCGAAAAAATCATTGCTTTGGGTATATTTGCGAATGTCCAATACACCGAAAAAATCCTGTAGAGAATCGCTTGGCTGTTTGCGAATAAGACGGACATCTATCAGGTTATATACTATATACCCGAAATCGTCGGTGGTAAGTACCCCCCAGTGCTCGAGAACCGTTGTGGTCATCGGGCCAAATTGCCGGCAGGCGAATTCCATTAGTCCGCTGCAAAGTTCCTGCCCGGAAAAATGACGTTTCTCACCGGTTTTCGTTCGATAGAATTCTAGCCCGTTCAGTACAAAGGCGTATGCGGCAAGATTGTATCGATTATCTCTGCCGGAATCGATGATATCTTTACGAATGGTTATCAGAATTTCGGGAGTCACCATGGTTGTTCCATCTGCGCAGTTATTCGTTGATCTATCGGTGCCTTTAGTGCGGGAGGTTCGATTACCTCACCAAGGAAGCAACCCTGAGTCTTCGAACCGCCACGGACTTAATTAACCCATATTTCGCAATCAACTCACGGTCCCGCCGGGCGGGACTCAAGGTATCTCAACGGATACCCCTGCGTCCCCGCCTGAGGGGATAAGGCAATCTCGCAAAACATCTTGAGCAGACTGCTCTGCCTCGGCATTTCGACATCGCTCATTTCGACATCGCTCATTTCGACACCGCTCAGTGCAGCGCAATGCAACGCTCCGCTCACTTCGACACCGCTCAGTGCAGCGCGGTACGGCGGTTCTTGGCTACAAACCAGGGTAAGCACACATCCATGTACGGCCGATTCCGGTCGAGACGAATTGGCCGGCCCGATTTGCCCCCAATCCATGCGACCAGCATATAAAAAAGGACCGAATCAGCGGAATTCTCCGTTTTCGGCCCTGTTTTTCTCTCGAGTTCATACAAGTAAGGTATCGTTGTCTACACGCTTTTCGCCTGAACAGCGAGCGGCACTATTGAATTCTGATCATTTGAGAGGGATTCTTCCCTGGTTGAAAGGTCATTTCCCGCGTTACTTCCTTTGCTCCCTTCACGAATTTCATCGTGTGCTTACCCGAAACAACTTTCAATTCGGCTATATTTGTTTTCCCAATCATTTTGCCGTCCATGTAGACATCGGCGACAGGCGGAATCGAAGCTATGAAAATCGCTCCGGGTTCTCCGGCCGGTGTTTGCTGCGCAGCAGCCTGGTCTGCTGCTGCTACCGTTTGTGCTTCGGCAGTCTTTGCGGCGGCAGCCTGTTCTGCGGCAGCCTGTTTTGCGGCGGCCTGTTCTGCGGCAGCCTGTTTTGCGGCGGCCTGTTCTGCGGCAGCCTGTTCTGCGGCGGCCTGTTCTGCGGCGGTCTGTTTTGCGGCAGCCTGTTCTGCGGCAGCCTGTTTTGCGGCAGCCTGTTCTGCGGCAGCCTGTTTTGCAGCGGCCTGTTTTGCAGCGGCCTGTTTTGCAGCGGCCTGTTTTGCGGCAGTCTGTTTTGCAGCGGCAGACTTTTGTGCGGCGGCTCTTTCCGCGGCCGCGGATTCTTGTGCCGTGGCTCGCTGTTCAGCAGCTCTCCTTGCGGCAGCACGTTCGGCGGCAGCACGTTCGGCGGCCGCTTTCTGAGCGGCGGCACGACGAGCGGTCTCACGTCTGGCGGCAGCCCTCTGTGCAGCAGCCTGTTCGTCCGCTTTGCGTTTTTCCTCGGCGGCACGTTCGGCCGCCACACGTTCTTCTTCGGCTGCGATATTCTCGTTCTGATCGGAAGCGATCTGTTCCTCTTCGACCTCTTCCTCACCCAACTGAAGCATATCCGTTGCCTGAGGCTCCTGATCCGAAACAGGCTGCAACATACTACCGCCAGCCATCATGGTAGTATACACATAGTAACCCCCACCACCCAATGCTATCAGGAGAAGAATCACTATTGTGACCAAAATGCCGGCCGATGATTTTTTCGCCGGCTCTTCAAATTCATCCCTTTCCGCTCTGGGCTCAGAAGGCGGTGTCACCGGCTTTTCCGCTTTCGGAGGCTCCGGCGGCGGTGGTGCATAGGTGCCCATACCGCTTGAAGCCGACGGCGACGGTGCATGAGTTGGCTGCTGCTCCTGATTCCATGACGATTCAGGGGCTTTCCGCGTTTCCTGGGGTTGAGAGTTTCCCCCCACATTTGAACTGACCCCCTGAGATTCCGATTGCTGAGATTGCTGTTGCTCGGCCGTCTGCTGCTCGCGATACGCCCGGACAGAATCCATGCTGATCGTTGAAGTCTGCCGAATGAGATCTTCGGAAACGCGCTTGAGTTCCTCTTCCGATTCGTAGACTTTCAAAAAATTCTGAATTCCAGACCTTTCGAGGATCTTCACAACCTCGGGAGATGGTGCAACCAGAACAAGTCGCCCGTTTACATCAAGAACCTGACGGTTAATGACGAAAAACCGGTTCATGGAATCGGAATATAAATAATCGAGTGGAGATAAGTCGACCGCGAAATTTCGTTTTCCTTCTCGGATGAGCGACTGTATTTTCCCCTCGAGCATAGGAGCATCGAACAGTTCATCTTCATCCATCACGGGAACGATAATTTCGAAAAGGCCGTTTGTTCGTGTATCGTACCTGATAACGACCCCCTTGTTTGTGAATGGATTACCAACTCCATCCACAGGGTGATTGGTCTATAAAGGTGAGAAAATACGCCAGGAGGGATTCGAACCCCCGGCCTTCGGCTCCGGAGGCCGACGCTCTATCCAGCTGAGCTACTGGCGCGCAAGGGAGTAATAATATAATTTGTTACCCTCATATAAGATCAAGTAAAAAATTTTTTCAGGCCATCTTGACCCAAATTTACCGATCTTCAGAGGTTAAAACCCCCCGACAGACATTATTTCGTTCAACCGGTGCCGAATCTTTTCGGAAAGATGTGAATAGCGGGGAATTGTCTGTTCATTGAGAACAGCCGTCCGGAATGCCCGCGGCATACCCACAATTACGCACAAGCTTCGCGCTCGCGTTATTGCCGTGTACACCAGATTCCTTTGTAACATGATATAATGCTGGGTCATAAGAGGCAATACTACCGCACGAAATTCGCAGCCCTGGCTCTTATGGATACTTACAGCGTACGCGTGATTAAGCTCGTCGAGGTCGCTGAGTTCATACGGTACCGAGCGTCCGTCGAAATCTACCAGCACACCCCCGTCCTCGTTCAGCACACGAGCAATGAACCCTATATCTCCATTGAACACTTCACGCTCATAGTTATTCTTGACCTGCATCACCTTATCGCCGACCGCATAACGAACTTCTCCCCTGAGAACCGAATTCCCTCCGGGGTTCAGTTTCTGCTGCAAAGCATGATTCAAAGCAACCGTGCCAAGCGGGCCCCGATGCATCGGAGAAAGCACCTGAATATCTCTTATCGCATCGAAGTTGTACCGCTTGGGAAGCCTTTGGCTCACGAGTTCAACAATTGTTGAAAAACACTCTTCCGGTCCTTCTCTTTTGAGAAAGAAACAATCATCCGAAGAACCATTCTCGAAGGAAGGTATCGTACCATGCATAATATCGTGCGCAGCCATAACGATTCGGCTCTGCAATGCCTGACGAAAAATCGTAGTCAAGGTAACGTGTGGGATCTGTACGGAATGAATCAGATCGGCCAGCACATTCCCGGCCCCGACCGAAGGCAACTGATTGGAATCCCCAACCAGAATCAGTACGGCATCGGGAGGAATCGCACCAAGAAGGTGCTGCATGAGCATCAAATCTATCATGGATACCTCGTCGATGATAAGCACGTCGAGGTCGAGCGGATTCTCATTTCCGCGTCCAAACCAGGAGCCGTCCTTACGAGGTCGGTATTCGAGCAAGCGGTGGATTGTTTTGGCGGAAAGTCCGGCGACTCCCCCCATTCGCTGAGCCGCGCGTCCGGTCGGGGCGGCAAGGACCACTTTGCATTGATGCTCGCGAAAATATGACACAATCACGTTCAGGGTTGTGGTTTTACCTGTTCCCGGCCCTCCGGTAAGAAGCAACATCGATCCTGATACCGCACTCCTCACCGCCTCGATCTGAAGAGGATCCCCCTTCCAGTCCGTCCGATTGGCGTACTCACCTATCCAACGGTCGAAATCCGCCTCCGGTGAATCGGCCCGTCGTCTCTTTCCACGCGTTATACGCTCCGCAATCATCTCGGCTACACGCACTTCCGCCCAGTAATACCCCGTAAGATACACGCGATCCTCATCCGCCATAATTGCCTTCTGATTGATCGCATTGTCCAGACTATACACTACCAGTTCATCGGACACACCAAGAAGCATACCGGCCTTTTCGGTTAGTTCATTCCGGGGAAGATAAACATGGCCGTCCCCGACTCCCTCCTTCAGGACATGTATGATACCTGCTCGAATTCTGCGATAGGATTCTTTCTCGTACCCTAATTTCTCAGCGATTGCATCCGCTTTTTTGAACCCCACTCCCCAGATATCATCGATGAGACCGTACGGATTTGCCGAAACCGCCTCTTTTGCTTTATCCCCGTATGCTTTGTAGATCTTACCCACCATATCGACAGTGATCCCGAATTCCTGAAGAAACAGTACCAGTTCTCGTAAGTGACGCTGCCGGTTCCAGGCGGTGGAGATCGCCTCGACGGTTTTCTTTCCAATGCCTTCGACTTCACGAAGCCGCTCCGAATGGTGATCCAGGATGTCGAGCGTTTCCTTGCCGAATGCCGCGATGATACGCTCGGCACGAACTTGTCCGATGTTCTGAATCAGTCCGGAACTGAGAAGCATGTAGATACCTTTTGTGGTTGTAGGACGAACGAATTCGTAGCCTTCCACCACCAACTGGGGACCATATCGAATGTGATTCTCGAAACGCCCCCGGATCTTTATGGATTGTCCCCGCTCGACCGTCGGCATTGGACCCACGCAGGTATACCGTCGATCGGTGTCTTCGCACTGAAGTTTTAAAACGGTGTACCCGTTCTCTTCATTACGATAGGTAATATCGGAAACGATTCCCTGCGCATTGTCCATGGACGGATCTCGACATTCAGGCCCTGTGGGCATTCAAGCGAAAAATAACTGTCGTTTTCTCATTGCGGGATAGTGCCTGCACGGTGGGACTGAACTTCAGGCTAGATGAACCTGCAATTTCAGCCGGTAATCGGGCTATTGGACCTTTTCAAACATGCCGCACCACCATTCCTCCAATAAACTCTCTTCCCTTAGTTCCAGACCGGCTTTCGCGGCGCTTTCGCATGCCTTTCGCCGCTCTATGGACAGCAGGCCCGACCAGAACAGGCTTCCGCCGGAAGATAGTAACTCGCGGCATCGGCCCAGCAACGGCTCCGATTTATCCATAAGCATATTCATCACAACGACATCGACCAGGACGCCGGAGCGAAACGAATCTATTGTTCCGATACAGAAGCCGTTGCGTCCGGATCGACTATTGGCTTCTCGGTTTTCCGCAAGGTTCTCCAGGCAGTCGTGATCGATCTCAACACCGATACTGCACTTCGCCCCAAGATAGCCGGCGTGAAAGCACAGAATTCCCGATCCGGTTCCGATATCGAGCACCGAAGCCGACTGTAGTCTGTCGGCATTGTGCTCCATGGCCCGGGCAATCAGACGAGTTGTTTCATGATGACCGGTCCCAAACGCCATTTTCGGTTCGATGACAATCCATATCCCCCCATCTTTTTTCGAAGGGGGAAGCCATTCCGGAGAAACAACGACGGTATCGGTGAGCTGAGCCGGTTCCATGGACTCACGCCATTTGGCCAGCCAGTCTTTGTATTCGATCGATATGATCTTTGCCGGAATATCGCCTGCAATCCGAAGGACTTCATCGCGCGTTCCAAGGGCCTCGGCTTCGGATGAAAAGTGACATCGAAGGACCCATCCGCCCTCAAGGTCTTCTTCTTCACAGCCAAGCATTCCATGCAACGACCCCAAAGCCGGCACGATTTCACGCACTTCGTCGGTCGGCACCGTACAGCATAAACAATAGGTAGGATTCACGCTAACCCTTTGATACTGAATGAAAAAACCCAGCTATGGATTCGCAGCCGATCCACGGCATTCCGCGTAAGCCCGGGCCAGGCTTCGCATCCGGCTCAGGTGATATTTTTTGAGCGCCTCACCGCACAGAACTCACCACACATGCTGCACAGCGACTGATCGGTATCCGGCGGAAGAGAATCCCGGTAGGCACGGGCTTTTTCGGGATCGATACATAGAGAGATAATCTTGTCCCACTGAAGACTCACCTTGGCCTCGGAAATCTGGCGATCCCAGTCCGCCGCCCCGGGGTGTCCCCGTGCGATATCGGCCGCATGGGCGGCAATACGCGATGCGACCACCCCTTCACGGACATCTTCCACAGAAGGCAGTCGCAAGTGCTCCGCGGGAGTGACATAACAAAGAAAATCCGCCCCGGCCATTCCCGCCACAGCTCCTCCAATTGCTCCGGCGATATGGTCGTAACCCGGAGAAACATCGGTCACCAGAGGCCCAAGTACATAGAAAGGTGCATTGTCGCAGAGGCGTTTCTGGATTTCTATATTTGTGATCACCTGGTTCAATGGGACATGTCCCGGACCTTCCACAAAAACTCCAACATTCCGGGAGCGAGCGCGCTTGACCAGTTCACCCAGAATGGTCAGTTCTTCTATCTGTACTCTGTCGGTGGCATCATGAAGCGCGCCCGGACGGAATCCGTCACCCAGGCTTACGGAGACATCGTATTCGGCACACAGTTCAAGTAGTCGATCGTATTCCTCGTAGAGTGGGTTTTCTTTGTCGTTATGATGAATCCACTCCATCATTATAGTGCCCCCTCGACTAACCGCTCCCGCCAATCGTCGGACTTCCTTGAATCGGGCAACGCTCTGTCTGGTAACTCCACAATGAAGCGTCAGGAAATCAACACCCTGACGGCAATGCTCTTCCACTACTTCAAACATTTCATCGGCTGTCAGTTCCAGTATCGATTTACCTTTGTTTTTCGCAACATCAGCCATCTCGTAGAGAGGAACCGTTCCGATAACGCACGGACACTTCTTCAGCAATTCCTTCCGGATACCCCCAAGATCACCCGCGGTAGATAAATCCATAATGGCGTCGGCGCCGTGTCTTACCGCCACATTCATTTTCTCGATTTCTTCGGACAGGTCGGTTCGAGCCGAAGACGTTCCAATGTTTGCATTTACCTTAATTCGTGTGCCATTGCCAATCGCCATTGGTTCAATATGCCGTTTAGAGTTTCTCACGATTACGATAGTCCCGTCGCTCACCGCTTTCCGAAGCTTTTCCGGGTTCAGTTGCTCCCGCCGGGCGACTCCGCGTAATTCGTCTGATATGGTGCCCTTCCGGGCGTCTTCAATTCGTGTCATCATTTTATCCTGTATTTTTCAGTGGACAGAGCGTTGAAAAATAGATAATGTATCTAACCACATTGCCACAGACCGAGGATGTGATTCAGAAATGAATCATTTGGATAATCTTTTGCTATACTATTACGTATTAAGAGGTTGAGAACTGGAATGCAATTTGCGATTTGTTTGCGGCACTAGAACTTATCTATATTCCTCCCACGCAATATCGGGCGTTTGCCGGAACCGGGAGGAACAAAATTGTGGAAATCGATGCATACGCTTCCCCTAATTCCGAAAAAACAGCTTGGAGAGGGCGGGCTTACTGCAACTGAAATCTAACTGCATAGCCGGATCGGGAAATTCAACCCCACTAAACCGGCGGAACTAAGGGGTCGTCACGGAATATAGTCTCCAGAAATCGATAAGATATCAGGTCGGCTTTCGAGGCGCTTGTGCAGGGGCATAGCAGGGGAAATGGCCCAAACAAGCAATGAAGATAGCCAACCTGAGATAAAGCGAGAATGGAGAGGCTATTTCGTGACGACTCCTAAAGAAGAAGGTAGATAGCCGTGGCACAAGAAAAAGAAAAGAAACAGGTTACAACTCAGGAATCGTTCTCACCTGAGCAGATCAAAATATTCAAGGATAAGCTGCTTTCTGAAAGAAACCGGGTTCTCGAAGAAATGGGAGAAATGCAGAGTTCAAATCTGAAACAGTCCATTTCCGATCAATCCGGTGAAGTCTCACGCTACAGCTATCATCTTGGAGATACGGCGTCTCTGGCATACGGGCGAGAGTTCTCCATGGGTTTGACCGAGCGGCAGCAGAAGTACCTTGAACAAATCGACGACGCTCTCCAGCGAATCGATGACGGGACATACGGAATCTGCAAGGTTACCGGTGAACCAATTCCCGTTGAACGCCTTGAGGAAGTGCCTGTTGCGAAATATTCCGTTAAGGGCAAAGAAATCCTCGCCCGGCAACGCCGATAATCACAGTCGCCGCGAGGAATCCGGGATACCCCTTGATCACGCAGTCGATCTCCGTCATCGGGAACGACGTGATAGTTCGGGCCGTCTCGCGGCACTCGTTATCGCACTCAGTTGCCATGTTGGCCTATCGGCGGGATTATCTGAACAATCCCGATCATTCCAGGTTTCATCCGATTCCTCGGGCATCTTCGTTGCCGTATTCACCGACAACGAAGGTGATGGGTTTCAGAGGTATTTGCGTCGACACCCCGAAGCCGACAGAAAGGGCTCAATCTCCCGCTATTTGGATTCTCTCGGTTACTTTCGTGCCAAAAGACGGACGAAAAACGACACAACCTTTCTATACACCGGTAAAAGAGCGCGCCTGCATGCCGTCGAACATGTCATACACGGTGAGGAAACTCTCGAATCTGATCCCACCGCCGTTTTGGCGCTTCCAAGGCCATATGATGCGGAATACTTGAACCGCCTTGCCGCCGCTGGTGTTCGATACCATGCTGAAAACGGCTATCCATTTACTTCGTCGTCGATTACGATAGACAGTTCAAACACGATCGGTGATTCACTACGGATTAAGGCCGTCATATCCGTGCGTACCGGCCGAAAATATCACTTTGCGCCCCCTCTCTTGAAACATGGGTTCTCAACCAAGCCAAGGATCATTCGATACGATCTGGCATTCACACCGGGAATGCCTTTCGATATACGTCGACTCGAAAGAACGGAACGCATGCTGGAGAGTCGCGATTATATCCAAACAGTCGACATCGGAAATCCACTGATTGTGCCACTCATGGCAGATTCCGATACGCTCCAGGAACAAGAACACGGCAGAGTAGCGGTACCTCTTAAAATTCAGGATCACTCGGGTCTGGGAGTAGACGGTGTACTTGGGTATCAGTCCTCGGATGATGCGCCCAATCGTCTCACAGGCCTTCTTTCCCTGTCTCTGCTGAACACGTTTCATGTCGGGGAGCAGATTACCGTCTCTTATACGGGGGAAAACGAATACAGTGAATTGGATGTCCATGCCGCAAAACCCCATGTCTTCGGTCTACCCCTCACCATATCCGGATCGTTCGGACTCGAGATTTCCGAGAGGCCGGAGTCCCGCTACGCGTTTGTCGAGGGTTTCCTTCGCGGCATGGCGGAATTGCGGGATCTCTGGAGTATCGGGACCGGACTTCGGGTCTATGAAACAACAGGCGATACTGGAGGGGCCACGGAATCATCGCGGTTCTACGGAGTTGATGTCATAGCCGAACGGCGCGCGGAGGATCGGATCCGAGGTGAGCCCGCCCGTCGCATTTCCGTGACCACAGGCACCGGTATCGCTACAAAAAACTCCGATCGCCATAATAGATTCAGATTTGAGTTCTTTGGCGGGATTCAGCTTCCGATTTTCGGATCACAAGCAATTGCACCACGTGTTACCGCGAAATCCCTCATCACGAACAGGGGTGATGAGCTGCACTCCGTAGAGAAATTTCGCACCGGTGGATATCATTCACTTAGAGGATACTCGGAAAACGAATTCACTTTTAAATCTGTCATGTATGCCCAGCTCGATTACCTGTTCTATTTTAGCCGTAGGGGAGCGGTTTATCTTTTTGCGGACGGCGGGGTCGGATTTCCCGACGAAATCTCCCTTTCCGGGAATTCACGAGCCAACCTTTTCGGCTACGGTACCGGTATATCCATTCCGGTACGAATCGGTACTCTCTCGCTGGAATACGCACGAAGCCTGCAGGACAGGCGAAATCCTGGTAGAATAAACATCCGAATCAGAAATTCATCGGCAGGCAGAGAAAAATGGTAAAAAGGATAATCTTCACGGTGATACTCGGAATTGTTCTTCCAGTCACCGCCGGGGCACAAGAGTGTCCCTACAGTCCTGAGCAGTGGGATTCGATGAGGGATTCTCGGAAACGCGATCTGCTTGAGTCTCCGGGGGATTCAATTCCGAACTCCTGCTTTGCGCACCTGTTCGGTATACTGCTCACCCATAAAGACTATGGGGAGAAGGCGGCGCTTGCCGCTCTGAGCATTCGAGTGGAATCGTTTGGAGAATTCCCCTTGGACCTCGCTCTGAGGACAACCGATCAACTCAAGAGACATACTCCCGAGGGCGATTACGGTAACCTCACGGCACTCTGGGAATCGGTACACGGCCGACGCATTCGGGACGAAATTGAGGCCGGGGAGAAAAACGGTCGATATCTTGAGATAGACAGCCTCTATCAATTCCTGTACAATGCCGGTGCTCACGATGTGTACGATTTACTGAAATGGGCCGATGTGAAAAGCGTTCTGGGACAATACCGAAAAACGGCTCAACTCTTTTGCCGGGTATCAACCCAGACGCCCCGGCTGATGGGCATCACGCGCAGCCAGTTCACCCGTCGCCTCCGGGATGCGGAGCCCTCGGTACAGATCGAGGCTTTGGATGCTTTCCGTTCCTGTTATCTTGCTACTCCCGATGCCGACACCCAGGCTGTGGCACAATGGATTTTGCCGGCGTATGCACAACTGGAAAATCACGCGGCTGAGGTCGAGGCACTCATGTCCTTGATCTCCGACAGCACATCAAAATCGATGCACCTTATAGCTCTTGCCGAACGCCGGTTTGCTCGAGGGAACTTCGAGGAGGCAAAAGATGCAGCACTCAAATCACGTGGGTGGTCGTCTCGAGAGGATCTGCAAAAACGTTCTTCTATTCTTTTATACAACTCCTATGCAAGACTCGGACGAGCGGATTCGGCGATCGTATGGTTCAAAGAAACCGGTCTCGACGACAATACCGCTGCACTTGCCGCGGCTTCACTGTACCAGGAAGCCGGGATGCTCGAGCAGGCGGACAGTATGCTGGCGCTCTCCGCCGAGTCTTTCACCAGGGATACACTTGTAATCCGACAGCTTCTTTTTGCTCGCAAGCCAAATGAGGCCAGAAAATTTTTTCAGCGGAAAGTAAAAATGGGATCCTGGCGATCTCACGAAGCGGACGCGTCGCTCTGGGACGTGCGCACCGCCCTTTTCAGTGGTGAACTGACTTCCGCAACGACGGCTCTCGACAGTCTTATCGTTGATCCCCAGTGGCAGCATTCCCAACAATTGTTGAGAATGCAGTACGCTTCCCGTACCTTACGATCGGCTCCTTCGGCGTTCCCGCTGTGGAGTAAAATGCAATACGAGTTGTACCTTGGATCCCCCAACCCTATTGCCGCCGATTCCCCGGATTTAACGGAGTTTCCCTTAGAAGTACGGGAATTGCTTGTAGGCCCGGCGGTGCAGAGATTGATACACGTGAAGAAATATGCCCCCGCCCGAAAGCTTCTTGAATCGGCCGGAGCTGAATCTGCTTCACCGAAACTCCGTTTTCGGCTTGGGGAGGCTTTATATCACGACGGGTCTGTAGAGAAAGCGCATGAAGTGCTTGATCAACTCATTCTGGAGCACCCAAATACCGTTTTCGCGGCAAGGGCACGTATTTTTTTGCTGGAAATAAATCGCATCGATTCGCAAAAGCTGTAGACAGGGAGGAGTCGTCACTGTATGAGCATTCGTTGGATTCGGAACGTGGTAATCGACGGTGAGAATACCTCAGTCGAGGTTCAACTCGGCGATCGTCGCATTGGGGATAAATGTTACACTAGAGTTGGGACCGAACTGGAATCGTACTTCCACAATATTAATGAAACCCGCGACGACATTGTAGCCCAGGGGGTAGATATCCTTAGATCTCGCCTGGATGGCAAAACGATAACATACCCGGATGGAAGAGAATATGACTGGCAATAGAGACCAATCAAATCGATACTGCATCATTCACGGCCATTTCTACCAGCCTCCGCGAGAAAACCCGTGGACCGGCATAATTGAGACGCAACCTTCGGCTCACCCGGCACACGACTGGAATGAGCGTATTTACGATGAGTGCTATCGCCCTAACGCATACTCGCGTCTGCTGGAGGGCGACGGGTACATAAAGGGCATAGTAAACAACTATAAATACATGAGCTTCAATTTCGGCCCAACTCTTTTTCAGTGGCTCGAAACCCGCCATCCTAAAATTGCGGGACGAATTATCGAAGCAGACCACGAGAGCCGCACACGGTACAACGGTCACGGGAATGCCATGGCTCAGGTATACAATCACCTTATTATGCCCCTTGCTTCTCGTCGAGACCAGCTAACGCAGATTCGATGGGCCAAAACGTTCTTTGAACGTCGATTCGGCCGCCCCAGTGAAGGCATATGGCTCGCCGAAACGGCAATAAACATGGAAACGGTGCGCTGCCTGATTGAAGAAGGTATTCGGTTCGTTGTGCTGTCACCTAATCAGGCATTATCGACCAGACCACTGGACAGCGACGAAAAATGGGTATCGAAATCGGAACACGAGCTGGATACCCGTATTCCTTATCGAGTGTACCCATACTCCCAAAGCGGAGAGCGCGAAGCCGGCTTTCTCGACGTTTTTTTCTTTGATGAACCGCTATCACGAGCGGTCAGTTTCGAAGAAATCCTGACCAGCTCGAAGACTCTCGGGCATCGACTGACCGCTCCATTGGACGAGGCGCCGGAAATCCCTCAGGCGACAATCATAGCCACCGACGGAGAAACATTCGGCCATCATAGGGCTTTCGGCGATATGTGTCTGGCATATTTTTTCTCGAATGTCGCCGCAAAAATGCATGTTCGCCCGGTGAATTTTGCCTATTTTCTGTCTATTTGTCCTCCTCGGACCGAAGTCCGGCTTGCGAATGAACATTCCGAGGGAACGGCATGGAGTTGCGCGCATGGAACCGGACGATGGATTCGTAACTGTGGATGTCAAACCGGTGGCCCGGATCACTGGAACCAGGAATGGCGGACTCCTCTTCGACACGCATTGGACTTCCTTTCCTCCGTTCTCGGTCAGACGTACGAAGAGCGTTTGTGGCTGTATCTGAAAGATCCGTGGAGACTGCGCGATCGGTATGAAGCGATGGAGGACAAAAAGAGCACCAAAGAGCTGAACGGAATACTTTATGAACTTGGGGGAAAACCTGCCGAAGAGGAGACCGCGCTGGAAATTCTGCGGTTGCTGGAGGCGCAAAGGTTTATGCTCTACTCGTATACCTCCTGCGGTTGGTTTTTTTCCGATATCAGTGGAATAGAAACAATACAGAACCTTCGATATGCCGCAAGAGCGCTGCAGTTAGGCCTGGATTATTCAGCACGAAAGGCCGTACTCGAGGCATTTTTTCTCCATCTCTCAAAGGCCGTCTCAAACATCGGGCAAAAAACCGGACGAATGCTCTTCGAAGAATATGTTGCGCCGGATATGCGTCATCTGGAGATCGCCGCATTTGCATCCGCGGTTCACCACGTTCTGTACCCCGACCGAGAACTTGAGGAGTACCTTCAGGGGTTCACCGTCGCGCTGGTTCACCTGGGCCGGGCGAAAATGGATTCTTCGAACGTAGAATGCTTTGCAACCGATGTGCGAAGCCGGAATGCGGTGGAAAATGGATGTTTTGCAATTGCAATTCGGGTGGATGAGACTCGAGCCATGGTGGGGTACTGCGTGCCCCTTTCGCGGGTAGATGAGGACTGCGCCAACTGGGATCCGGCATCATGGCCCGAACGTCGGGACTGCGTCACCCTCTCTCCGTCGGATCTCTTCTACGAAGCGAGACTTTCCTTTTCCCGAACGCTTGCCGAAGATACGGAGAGAAGAACGCTTGAGTCGATGCAGGCACTTCTTGATGAACACAAGCCCTGGATCGATCGATTGGTGGAATTCAACGGCAGCCTCCCGAAGCATCTGGAAAGCCCGGTGTCGTTCATTCTGACAAATCGATGGAACCATGCCATCTCCAAACTCGAGCATCGGGGTTTGGAAGCCGAGGTGGTGCAGGAACTTACCGACATTCAGCGCACCAGGGACAAGCTTGCGGTTGCTATTGACACCTGGAAGAGCGAACGGTTGCTCGAGATGGTGCTCCATGATGAATTCAATCTGTTTTCCGAAAACCTGTCCTTACAGAGCGCCGATAGAATCAGCTATTTGCTCAACATCGTAGACACATTCTCGCTTCAAATATCGAAGCATTGGCTGGAAGACGCATTTTACGGCATTCTCACCGGTCCAATCAGGGCATTGTATGAGAAGTATCGCGACGAAAAGGAAACATCGGGAGACACAAAACCGCTCCTTTTGCGTCTCCTGGTGTTCGCCAGAAGGCTGAACTTCAGTACTTCAGAGTTCCCGATTTCTTAGGCAGACGTTTTTTTTTGATTTTGTGTATATCCAGAGATATATTTGAGACAGAGCCGGTTGAGCTTACACGAACGTCGACGGGATAGGTTCAGACGGACACGAACCCCCTTGGCGAATGTTTCATACACCGTCGAGAAGACGAACCTGCGCGTATACAGGGCGTGAGACTGAGAACGGCAGTAATACACTGATCCGCTGGAAGGTAAACGGAAAATGGCACCCGAACATCTGGTTTTTGTTATAATAAACATATTTGTTCTTATATTCGGCATTTCCCTGGGCCGGTCAATTCTTGTTCTAAAACTACGTAAAGAAGAAAACCGGAAAAGAGAACTTGAGCTTGAATTGCTGGAAAAACGGACGACGGTTCTCAAGCAAGGCAGGAAAATTGCATCCAACCTTGAGGAACTTCTCTACAAAGCCCAAATTCAAAAAGAAATAGAACAAATCATACGGGATAAGGGTGATTCATAGAACGGCCGCTTTGCCCGAAAAGTCGTCCCATCAAAAATAGTTCATTCGAACCGACACGGCTTCAATTCTCCATTGCGAACACTCCCGCGCCCATCGGGCAGTTCTCTCATAATCGAAGTACTGCGGAATACCTTTGGCGGTGGTATTGGCGGCATTGCAAATAATGTCCTGCCCCGCTCGAAATGGTTTCATGAGAAGCCGAAAAAAAAACTGAAAAAAAACGTAAAACCATTGACACCGATTTGGAAATTCATTATTATTGGGTTGCAATTAACGCAACACAAGTCCTATCGTTGTGGTGAGGGGAGGTGAACTGAATGATTATCGATGAACAGTTTGACGCCGATGAGATTCTCAGAGACGTTGATGAACGTTTTGAAACTCTCGATGAAGAATCGGATGAGGAAATGAGAGAACTTAACTTCGGCAACGCACACGACGAGAATGCCAACTACAGCGATATGGCAAGCGATCTCGACAACGCTGAAGATCTCTGGGAGTAGATGTATTTTTCACCGTCCGTTTTACAGCAAGATACGGTTTTGCCGGATTCGACAACACCTATTCTCTAATTGACGGTTTCGCTCCAGTGATATAATACGAGTAGTTGACAAAGGCGTCCCCGGCCGGGACGTCTTTTTTCTTGTGCGGTTTTCCACCGCTACTGCTTCCGGAAGTTTTCCGGCTGAATTCGCGGGCTGAAAACTGTATCTGGTTTAGTAATGCCCGTGTGAAGTTCTATTTGCGATTGACGCACAGTCGACGGAAAAGGATACGGAACCTGAATGACTGCAATGCGCCGGTAAGGAAAGGAATTCCGCTGCACGATGTCCGAGAAAGACAAAGTTTACTTCATTTCAGATGCGCATCTCGGCATTGATTTCGGCATGTCCGGAGAACGAGAAGCCCATCTTATCGAGTTTCTACGATCCTCCGCCGATCGGATGTCCCACCTGTTCATTGTCGGCGACCTGTTCGATTTCTGGGTGGAATACCGGGAAGCAATACGTCCCGTGTTTTTCAATATCCTCCATGCACTCCGATCCCTTGCGGAATCGGGCATTCGAATCCACTACCTTGCGGGAAATCATGACTTTGCACTCGGAGATTTCCTCCCGGAGAAAATTGGTATAGAAGTACACAAAGAATTGTATCGGACCACATTGCAGGGAAAAGTCTTACACATACAGCACGGAGACGGACTGTTGGCGTCGGACGTAGCGTATCGCGTTCTCAAACGGATCCTTCGAAACAAAACGAATCAAAAACTTTTCAAACTTTTACACCCGAATCTGGGTGTCATGATCGCCCAGGGGATGTCGTTGAAAAGCCGTAACTCACGACGGGAAGAACAGGCGGAAACAAAACTGCCGGAATACAAAGATCACGCACATAGAATAACTGAGGCGGGACCCGACATTGTCGTTTTCGGACACACTCACTATCCACGCATTCATCGTTTCGGCAATGGGAAGATATACTGCAATACCGGAGAATGGATACACCGTTACACGTTTGGTGAGCTTTTCCGGGGGCGCATGCGACTGTGGGAGCACATACCGAACGCCGCTCCCGTGGAGATCCCCGCAATTTCAGAGTAGCCGCCGCACAAAAAACAATGGGATAATCGGAGTGATACCTTGAGCATTTTTCTACAATGAATCGCGCGCCGGCTTACGCAGAATGCCGTGAGTTGATTGCG
>CAYFVL010000037.1:0-28807 GCA_964346405.1 uncultured Fibrobacterota bacterium | reverse complement strand
CAATTGTCGGTCGCCACACTAGCCCAAGTTTCGCAATCAACTCACGGCATTCTGCAATTCAGATCTTACGCTTTCCTTCCGATGAGAATACGTGTCCAGGAACTCCTGTGAATTCTCAACGAGAAATACCGACTTCCCTTCGTTATCCCACTCCGATTCTTCGCGATGGAAATGGGTTTCCAGCCGCTCTCGCAGAACGTTAAAATCAGCTTCCCAATCTTCCGTAGTTTGTGACTGCTCGTAAAGACTGTACAATTCGCCGTCCAGCCGCTGCTGGTCTTCCGCCAACTCAATTGAGAATGCTGTCCGGACGATTCACCCCCTGGTGCATACAGGCATGATTCTCGCTGTGATCCGGAAGTGGAACATGTTGTCGTCACCGCATCGATCATCGACAACATCTACTCTGCTGCTCGGAAAAAATGGTAACACCGCCGAATAGTTTTTCCGAGGGCAAAACCATGTGCATTTCTCCTGGTGAGAAACTGGTGCATAACCGAAAAACGGGAGAATCATTCAGCACCGATAAAATGGCCGGTGGCTATGCGACGGCTTACAAAGAAGTTCTTGCCGAACACGTTCTTGACTTACAAAAGCGAGAAGTTCCCGGAACCGAATTTTCTACAGAAAGATTTGTTGCATGAACAAGGTGCAGAGCATGGACGCAAAACGATTGCGTCGGACATACCTGCCGCCACGGAGTGGACCAGTTTCTCGGGTTAGCCGAAAATACTGGATGTGATGTTTCGAAGGACAATAGACAATTTATGGCCGTGGGAGGTGCTAATTGAGTCAAGAAAAGAAAAGCCTGAAAATCGCCTTTTTCGGATCAAGCCTGATTTCTTCTTTTGGGAATGGTGCCGCGACTTATTACAGAGGAATACTGAAGACTCTACATAAACTGGGCCACGGCATTGCCTTTTACGAACCGGACGCTTTCGATCGGCCCAACCACAGGGACATTGAAAACCCGGAATACGCACGCAGTATCATCTTCCAGCCCAACGAGCAGTCCGCCATTAAGGTGATCACCGAAGCCGCCGACGCCGACATCGTAATTAAAGCAAGCGGAATAGGTGTTCTCGATGCTTTTTTGGAGAAGAACATTCTCGACCTTAGGGAAGAATACAGAAAAATCATTTTCTGGGATGTCGATGCACCGGCGACTCTTGGGCACGTGAAATCTGTTCCTGACGAACCATTCCGGGATCTCATCCCCAGATATGACGCCATTTTTACATACGGTGGTGGTCCTCCCATTGTGGAAAAGTATAATGAACTGGGAGCGCGTAAATGCGTACCCATCTACAACGCCGTCGATCTTCATACTCACTACCCGGTTCCACCGGAAAGCCGTTTCAGTTCGGATTTGAGCCTCCTGGCTAACAGAATGCCCGACAAAGAACCACGTATTCAGGAATTCTTCTTCACCCCCGCGGGCATGCTTCCCGATTACCGATTTGTGCTGGGGGGCAACGGATGGGGTAAAAATGCACCGCAACTTCCAAACGTAAACATACTCGGTCATGTATACACAAAAGACCATAACGTCTTCAACTGTTCGGCACGACTGGTTCTGAATGTGAACAGGCAGAGCATGACGGACGCAGGATGGTCCCCCCCTACTCGGATTTTCGAAGCCGCGGGAGCCGGTTCCTGTCTTATAATGGATAAGTGGGAAGGGATAGAAGAATTTCTGGTTCCGGGAAAGGAATGCCTGGTGGCCGAGTCCGGCGAAGAAGTCGCACGCTTGGTACGAAATTTAACCGATAATGATGCGCGCGAGATCGGCGCGGCCGCACTCCTCCGGGTACGAAAAGACCATACGTATGAGAGAAGAGCACTGGAGGCAGAACAGGAACTGTATCACCTTTTTGAAAAGGAAGCGGTAGCCCGCGGTTAGCCGGGGTGGTGTGCGCCTTCGCGCATTGCGAATAGCGGCTCCGTCTGCCGGGAATAGCTGACAGCTTCAGCAATTCCCTACATTCCGCCCCCCCATTGAACTCAAACGGGATTGATCATTCTGCCGATCGTGTTTCTCATACCGATAGTCGCCCCAAATTCTTCAAGGCAGAGATTCTCAACGGCTGGTACGGCATCAAAATCCCGTTTTGAATTCTGCCGCACTCCATGCAATTGTTGCCGATTTAGCAAATTGCCTTGCCGATCATGGTAAGCCCCGAGCCTCCTTGGGAAAATGTTTGTGCCGGTTGGAGAACCTCCCACTCGGAAAGACGATCTACACAGGCGGACATTAATGCCGGCACAGGAGTTGCAGTTTCCGCAACTCCCTTCCGCTGTATCGCAAATGGAAAGCGTGGTTTGGAGGCAATAGTGATCGAGGCGGTAAAAATATGGAACGAACCGAACAACCTGTCCCATTGGAATTTCCATCTTGATCCCGACTGGGTTCTGTTTGCCGCAACCGCAGAAAGCGCGGCACGCGCGCTGAAAGAAGAATGTCCCGATACTCCTCTTATCATGGGGGGAATGTCCCCTAGCGATCCAAAGTTCGTCCGACTCCTGGAGAATCACGGTGTATTGGAACACATGGATGGCCTTGGCGTGCATGGATTTCCCCTGGATTGGAATCATTGGAAACTCGATGACTGGCCCAAAATGATCAGCGATATCCGTTCCGCCGGCAAGCTTTCTATCTGGGTTACCGAGGCGGGAGTGTCGAGTTTCGGTGCGGAAGAAGTACAGGAATTCGGTGTAAAACGAACCGCTGAGTTACTGCTGAACGAAGTCGATCATGTATTCTGGTATTCCCTTCTTGACCTTCCACCGGCATGGCAGGCAACGACCAGACACAAGGAAAACGAATACGGATTGGTTCCCCACCATACATCCCCACCTAAAGATACTATAGAATTTGCCGATTTCTGTGGAGATATGGTACGAAGGTATGCGGCATGAGGAAGTCAGGATAAATGAGCAGGTTTTTTCTTATTCGCCACGGCGATTGCAGCGGTCTGGGTGAACGGATTTCCGGCCGGTTGCCGGGGGTACACCTTACGGAAAAGGGACGAGCGCAGGTTGAGGCACTATCGGAACGGTTATCCGAATACACAATCGACCGAATATACTCAAGTCCACTTGAAAGGACTCGCGAAACGGCGCAAATCCTCGGCAATCGATTGAACATTCAGCCGAAGACAAGAGACGGATTTCTGGAAATTGATTTCGGTGATTGGTCGGGAATGGACTTTTCACAACTGAATCAAAGTGACGGATGGAAGCAATTCAATACTTTTCGAATTGGGACACGCGTACCCGGCGGAGAAACGGTTGCCGATGTACAGGCCCGAATGGTAGCCGAGATCCTGCACATCCAGAGTGAATATCCTTCATCGTCCATTGCTGTCATCGGCCATTCCGATCCACTCAAAACGTTAATTGCCTATTTTCTGGGTGTTCCATTGTCATTGATGCCGGGGTTCACCATCAGCACGGCTTCAGTCTCCATTTTGGAGACTGATTCAACGGGATCCCGTCTTGTCTGCATGAACGACATTTCCGGGAGCTTACCGATCGAATAGAGTAACCATAAACCGCTTGTCGGGATCAATCCGCAACTGCCGCGTTACACTTCATACGGGCGGAACCGGAACGGGAACGCAGGCACTACAAACGGAGGAATGAGATGAGTCCAATCAGAATCGCGTGCGTAGGCGTCGGCAACTGCGCGAGTTCTCTTCTTCAGGGCATTGAGTACTATCGCGATAAAAATCCGGAAGACGCGATCGGGTTGATGCATTGGGACGTAGGCGGCTATAAGCCCCATGACATCCAGATCGTGGCTGCGTTCGATATTGACGAGCGTAAGGTCGGCAAGGACGTGCACGAAGCTATTTTCCAGGCACCGAATTGCACCGCTCGATTCTGCTCCGATATGCCGATGACCGGGGTTTTGGTCAGTATGGGCCGAATTCTTGACGGTGTTTCGGATCATATGTCTTCCTATCCCGAGGAACAGTCATTTCGACCGGCCGACCTTCCACAGCCCACACAAGAGGCCGTGGTGAAAATCCTGCGTGAATCGAACACTGAAATCCTGCTCAATTACCTGCCGGTTGGATCCGAAGAGGCGACAAAGTTTTATGCGGAGTGCGCCCTTGAAGCCGGCGTAGGCTTTGTAAATAATATCCCGGTGTTCATCGCTTCCGATCCCAAATGGGTTGCACGATTCGAAGAACGCGGTCTTCCGATTATCGGCGATGATATCAAGGCCCAGCTCGGTGCTACAATAACACATCGGACGCTGACCTCTCTCTTCGCCAGACGGGGTGTAAAGTTAGAGCGAACGTATCAGCTCAATACCGGCGGAAACACCGATTTTCTCAACATGCTCAGCCGGAACCGACTCGCATCAAAGAAAATCTCCAAGACCGAAGCCGTTCAGTCCGTGGCACAGTCTCGTTTGTCCGACTCGGACATTCATATCGGACCAAGCGACTGGGTTCCCTGGCAGAATGACAATAAGGTTTGTTTCATCCGCATGGAGGGAAAACTCTTCGGTGATGTTCCCATGAACCTCGAATTGCGACTCTCAGTCGAGGATTCGCCGAACTCTGCCGGTGTAGCTATCGATTCGATTCGGTGTTGCAAACTCGGTCTCGAGCGCGGCATCGCCGGCGTGCTGACCGCTCCATCGGCTTTTTTCTGCAAACACCCACTGCGGCAAATCCGTGACGACAAAGCATTCGAACTCACCGAACAGTTCATCCTGAACGGTCCGGAACGCAAAGCCTCGTGGGGAGCGGAAAGCGGGAAGATCGGCTTGCCCGAGAAGAAGATGGAACCGGTACTAACCGGTAAATAGTTATGCTTACCCGGAAAGCTACTGAACTGCCGGGTATAGCATATATACTGAGACGCGGATTGAAGCATGTGGTGCGACGGTGCAGCACCTGTTGCGCTGCATGGTTCATTTTATTCAGTAGTGCCTGATGCGGTTCATCGAACAATAATAAGCTTTCCTTTGAGAAGGTTCTTCCCGTCTTTCTTGTCGGAAATGATGTAGAAGTAAATACCTGACGCGACAAGATCTCCATCAGTGTTTTTTGTATACCAGGTCCATTCCGGGACACTGGTAGTGTCCGCCTCACTGAAATGTATTGGTAGACCGGGATTATCGGATCTTCGCGCGGATTCAGAATCGAATACCAGATGGGTATTCATATTGAAGATCCGTACTCGAATATCGTTTATGCCTTTGCGTAACGCATGAAGGTTTTTAAATACAATCCCGCAGGGCACCTCTCGACATCGCCCGTATCGATCAGGATTACCACCACAGCAATCTTTGCTGAAGTGACGCCGATCTGAGGATCGAAAGGGGTTGGGATAGGTATAAAACTCAACTCCCGAGGTCAGAAAATGCCATTCGTATCCGCCGGACAATCTCAAATTTTTCTGAGAAAACGGATCCATCGTATCTACGTAGGATTTCCCCAGAGGGAATCCGCGAAAAATACAATGGACACTGTCATTTCCAAAAAATTTTCTAACCGGAAGAATTTTGACGGTTCTTCTGTCTTCCGAAAGCGAAATCTCTCCTATCGGCAGATTTTCTCCCTTTCCAAACCGCGAACGCAAGGCGAAACTTCTGTTGTTTTTTTCATCGAGAAGGAGATGGAAAAGGTCTGCCGAGACCGGCCCCGAAAAAGTCATTGTTATCGGCGCATCTATTTGTGAAATTACCGTCGCACTTTCCGGCGATACCGAAACCAATTCCAATGACGTAATGTCGAAATTCCATTCGTACCCATCGTTGTTTCGCAATGTCGAAATGCGATCACTTTGATAAAAAAACTCCCCTGTGTCACGGGTCGATAATCCATTGTAAATACAATGCACACTGTCCCCATAATTCAAACGACGGCTTACACGAAATAGGGCCGAAGTGGAATCTATTGAAACGGAGTCAAAATCGAGGGGATCTCCCCTGGAATCTCGAGAGGTCACCGTTATAGTCCGATTGCCGACCAGCGATGAATCAAGAACAGCGGGAAGGACCGGATCATCGTACTGAAGACGAATGGTGAGATTTCTAGGCACTCCTTCGGCCTGGTCACCGGGATATCGCTCCGCATGGCTGATATCGTAAATGCGAAATGACCATTCTATATCATCTTCCCTCGAGGCCGAATCCAGAAACCCTATCGGTATGCCGTCTTTGTTGTTGTCGATCGGATAACCAAGGGTGTCGCGTGCCGCATGCCCCCGATACCGGCATAATACCCGATCGCCGTAAAAGAATCTTTTTGCCGGCACAAAGATAGCCGTATTTTTATTTGTATATACGGTATCAAAGGGTATGACCCGTTTCGGGTTATCGCCTGAATAGAAGGACGTTGTCACTGTCAATGACTTGTTTTCCATTTTGGCGGTATCAATCGTTCCGGGCAGGATCAGGGATGAAAACTCGAGTGAAATGGTTGGTTTTGTTGTTCCTGTCGTATCAAACAATGTTGGGGTCACCTTGATAAGGCTGAACTGGGCGCTGTCGACTCGAAGTCCCATAGAAGTATCCGCATCCATATCCCGCACGGCATCCATATCGACATCCAATCCATTGGGACCGTGGGGCGTCGTGGCCTGATCCAGGATCTGTGAACCCAGCACCAGAATCAGCGAATCAGTTGATATGAACATTCCAGGTGGCGGGAGAATACCGCCGAAAAAGGGACTCGGCTCCTCGTACACCGGCCTTACCGCGACGGTGGTATATGCATTCTCCCATCGGTAGGACAACGGGATTTGCCGCTTCTCTCCCGCGGCAGCCGAATCCAATGCACTATACATTCGGATACCCGCTGCGGCTGAAGCCGAATCAATTGGTTCTGAAAAAGCGATGCGAACCGCGGCATGAGGTGGGAAACGGTATCCCTCCGGCGCACGAGACTTCGTCAACCAGTACGGCGTTCGCGGCTGGTAGGAGAAAGTGACATCCACGAGTACCGGTAGTTCATTGTGCTCATAATTCACGGTAAATGAATCGCTCGCATGCAACGGATCGTCGGTTTCAATGCGTATTGTATCCGATGCAATACCGTCACCACTCAGACTTGTGGGATCGAGCGCAACCGCCAACCAGGCGGTCTTCCCCGGAGGTATAATATTCGGGACGGCGCCCTGTAGCTCGGTTTCATTATAGAAGGTCAGATTTCCGGTTTCCGTGTTCTCAACTCCCACCAGCAGCCAGTTGTCGGTACTCCCCGTGAAATTGATGTTTACAATCCGAGCTGTATCGGTACCGGAATTGCGGTAGGGAATGATTACCGTATCCCTTTTTCGGCTTCCTACAACTACACTCAGATGATTCCTGAGAGTGTCCCGGGTTCTGCCCAATGCGCTGTTTTCCGTCGAATCCAGGTCAAGCCACCGATGAACCAATGCGAAACGCAACGTATCGGCTTCATGGGCGATATCATGCACAATAACACTTACCGTTTCATCCGCCCTTCCAAACGTGCACTCCAGGGAACCGTCATCGATAACGGTATCCATATCACCGGAGATGATACGATAGGACAAGGTATCCCAGTAAGCTTCATTTCGATCAACGGCCGATATGGCGATGGTGTTTTTTCTGCCGGGGAGAATGCGAACGGTGTCCCCGGACTCCACGGAGAGGGAATTCAGCTTCAAACCCGTAATCCGCGGCGGATCATTCCTCCGGAAATAGATTGTTTTGCTTACGGTGGTATCGGGATCGCCACTCCGGATCCGTACCGAATCGGTACCTCCTGAAAAGATTTGGTCCGCGAGAACCAGCCGCCCCACTTCGCCCCGGGAAACTTCTGTCGCTGCACCGTCGTTCATTGCGGCGCCGACACTTATATCGGCATCGTTGCGGTCTTCCACGGAGTATAGCACAACGACCGAATCTACCGGAGGCAGGAATATATTCATGGTTGCACCTGGAATCGAAATGGTATCCGGTTTTCCGTCGCCGGTACTGTCCCATACAACTCGACAGTCAAGCTCGGGAACACTGTTCGTCGTCTGGAAAAAAAGATACCGAGGTCCGTCGCGCCACCCGTCGGTATCCCGTATCGAGATACCGGAACGATAGAGTGTATCCGATACAGGCATCGCTCCCAGCGAAACCGTTGCCCCGAAGGTAACCGTGTCGCGCATCTTGACGGTTTCGCTGATCAGTGAGGTGACGTCGGCATACAGGATATCCCCCGTATCCGGATCATGGCACAGAAAGGAAAATGCAACCGTGTCTGATCTCGAGAGAATGCTCAGCGTATCATTGATCCCTGTTCCGGGCACGGATTCCGCATTCACCCGGACGTCGGTTAACTGCATGAACCTGGGTTTCACATTCCATACTGCACGTATATCGGTCACGACAGGAGTTTTCAGCGAATCGGTTCCTCGGACAAATTCCGATTTTAGTTGGAAATATCTCGATGTGCCCAGAGTATGGGTCGACAATTCCACTTGCGCTCCCAAAAGCGCCCATGTACTCCAGGCAGTATAATCACCAGGTTTCGGCCCAACCCGGATGTACTGGCGTGTAGATCCGGAACCATGCTTCACGGTCGTACCAGGTTTGAAGACAACTGAATCGCCCACATTCATAGGTACGGAATCTACCGCTGAAATCCAAAATCCGGTTTCATGACGAACTGGGCGATTCGCCCAGGCACATGCGCCCACTCCCATTTCCGGCCGAGGCCAGATTGCCGCAATACTACCTACCGTATCCATCGCGAGTGACAAATCAGGCACGGAAGTGACGATCGGCTCCGAGGGATTTGAGAAAGTAAAAGTGTCGGCCTCGGCGAGCACTATACCGTTGTTTCGAACAGGAAATCGTAACCCCTCCACGGATGCGGTTGGATTTCCCAGGAGACTTCCTTTCCAGGCGACCAACAGGAATTTCCCATTACAGGCAACGGCGGTTCCACGTACATCGCTCCCCGCGGCAATTCTGATCGAATGCACGTCCGCAACCGCCCCAACCGAGACAATCGTGTCCAGATAAACTCCATCCGATGCCCAGTGAACCGCGGCGAATCGACTGATCGTGTATGCCGTGACCGGTGCATCGTCCCAATAGATGTACTCGTTACTTACACTCACTCCCGAATCAATGATCCCGCTTCGCAGCTTCACCAGATCGCGGCGATACAGGGCATAATAGAGATCCTTGCGATCATTCGGTGGGTTTACCCCTCCGCGGGTGTAGGTCACGAGTATGCGGCCGACACTGTCAACTGCCACACTCGTGTTCCGATATGAATTTTCATTCGTTCCGTCTGAAGCAACCGTGTCGGAATCGATGTCAATGAAACCTGCCGGAAGGGAAAGAATCTTTCTCAGCAAAATCGTGGAGTTCCCGACACGATGAGCTACAAGGAAAGTATCCGCCTCAAACCTGCAGAGTGAGTGATAAGGCGTACTGCCGTCGATAACCGAGTATCGGTTGTTTGCCCCCGGTCCATTTACCGCCCAAAGCGTTCCCGCCGCATTCAGATCAACAAAAGTACAAACACTTCCCTGCGCACCAGAAGCGGCATGCAGATAGGTTATGTCTGGACGACCGAGATCAAAAACGGTAGTCGGAGTACCGTCATTGAACCCTGTTTCCAGCAGCGTAAGATCCCGATAGCGAACTTCGTTCAGAACCTCACCGGGAGCCGCCCAGTAGATCCGGAAATTGTTATATCCCAGGTTAGTCACAGCCCCGGCATACGCCCCCACTCCTCCGGGCGCGGCATCACCGTAAATCTTGACCATAAGCCACTTGGAGACGTCGAGGGTAACTGAATCCGAAGCGATGATATTTTCCGATGATTCATACACCGCGAATTGTGTTATATTTCGTGAACCCGCGCGCAGGCATATCGACAGAAAGAGAACCAGAATGACGACCAGGAGACGCCGGCAACCATCTTTTCTTGATGTCGAAACGTTTTTTGAGTCTGCTAATTGTCCATACATATCATCTCTTCAGCATTGACCTCAAATCATCCGGACAGGGTATTACTTATGCAAAACCGCCGCCCACCTGGTTCCTTTTACGAGCATACGCCGTTTGAGATATGTCGTCGACGGCTACCTGCTCCTTGAGTTTCATTTCATGACGCCAGGCACGGTATCGACGCTCCTTGAGTAACTCCACGGCTCTCCTTCTTCGACTCGCCATGACCAGCTCTTCTCGGACATTTTCCGTTTCCTCGCGTAAATCATCGATCTCACGTCCCTTTTTGAGCATTTCCAATTTCATTCGATGGCGATACGCAACCGAATATCGCAGGGAATCCACGCTATCGATTGTGCTCCGGCGGCGTTTTTGTGACTGTTGCATATCGCTGAGCTTGGCGTGGAGGGATTCCATTTCCGCTCCCAATGAATGCAGGAGTCTATTCTTTTCGGCGAGACGAAGTTTGACGGCGTCCTCTTCTCGGGACCGCGCCTCAAGCAGAGCCTCCAATTTAAAACTGAACCGCTTCACAAGACACCCCCTCCCATGTTATCAACTTGTTCGAGGGCACGAATACTTTCCGCGAACTCAGTTTTTTCATCGCGAGACTGCCGCAAAAATCTGGTTATTGGTTCATGTGCCTCAACAGCTCGATCAACGCGTTTACTGGAGCCCCGGGCATACGCACCTATCTGTATCAAGTCTTCGTTCTCCTGATATGCAGCCATTAGGTCCTTTACACGGCCGGCTACACCGGCGTGTTCCGGCGAAACGACGTCCGGCATACATCGGGAAATGCTTTGAAGCACATCGATTGCCGGATAATGATTGCGGTGGGCCAGACGTCGCGACAAAACGATGTGCCCATCCAGGATGCTGCGAGCCGCATCCGCTATCGGCTCATCCATGTCGTCTCCGTCAACAAGAACCGTGTACATCCCCGTAATCGTACCCGCATCGGAATTTCCGGCACGCTCCAGGAATGCCGGAAGCATTGCGAAAACCGATGGAGTATACCCCTTTGTTGCCGGAGGTTCCCCAACTGCCAGACCGATTTCTCGTTGCGCCATGGCAAGCCGCGTCACCGAATCGCACAGAAAAAGAACGTCGTTACCAAGATCACGAAAGTATTCGGCAATACTTGCGGCTACCATTGCCCCTTTGAGTCGTATCAATGCTGGTTTGTCCGAGGTCGCCACCACAACAATCGACCTGCGCAGCCCTTCTTCGCCGAGATCTCGCTCGATAAACTCACGGACTTCTCGCCCACGTTCTCCTATCAATGCAATAACGTTGATACTCGATCTACAATTTTTGGCTAGCTGTCCCATGAGTACGCTCTTGCCGACACCACTTCCACTAAAAATACCAATACGCTGACCTTTGCCCACGGATGTGAACCCGTCAATAGCTCGAATTCCGGTCTCCAAAGGTTCCGTAATGCGTTGTCGTGTCAGCGGATTCGGCACCTCGGCAAAGCTCACCCGCTTTTCTTCAGTATGTACCACGCCTTTACCGTCAATCGGTTTCCCTAATCCGTCAAGTACCCGACCGAGTAGAGATCGCCCGACGTCTACAACCAGCGGTTTCTTCGTACACACTACGGTCAATCCAGGGTGCACTCCCTGGATCGGCCCCAGGGGCATCATCAATGTCCTGTTCTTCCGGAATCCTACCACTTCGGCCATTCCCACTCGCCTGTCTCCGCTCTCGAGTGTGCAGATATCGCCTATTGAAGCCGTGGGTCCGTTTGACTCAATTACAAGCCCTATCACTTCGGCTACTCGCCCGTGGATTCGAACGGGCTCGGTTGCCTCGATTGTCGATCGGATTCGATCCAGCCTGGTAGGATGAGTACTGTTTGTGCCGGATACCATTGAGATACAATACCTTCTTGTTACGGTTTGCGAGATGGATTCAGAGGTGATTCGTCCGGTTCATCATCGTCTTTGGTCTCCTCCCACACCGAGACGACAAGCGAGTATAGTTCGTCGAATTGAACGCCGATTCTCGCGTCGGCCACGCCGGACGCCGATTCTATAATGCACCCACCAGGCTCTATTCCCGTATCGGCACGAAGCGACACGTTGTCCAGTCGGTCGGCAACCGTGCTCCAGAGTTCTTTCTTTTCCTGTGCGGTCCGAATGTCCATTGGGGAAACGCGAATAGTCAGATGTTCCCGGTCGCTCAGTAGCGCCAGAGCTTTGCGCACTACCTTCACGACTATGTCGGCATTCTCCTCGATTTCGGTAGCAATGATTTTACGAGCGACCGCCATTGCCAAATTGGTAACTTGTGCCTCCGAAGAAACTAGTACTTTTCTGCGTTCTGCATCAACCCGGCTGAGTGTTGCGGCCAGTGTTTCCTCGATCTCCGAAACCCTCTGTTCCAGTTGCTGATTGAACTGCGTTTCCGCCTCTTTCAGGCCATCTTCTTGGCCTTGTCGGATTCCATCCTTTCGCGCCGTATCAATATCCCCAAGCAATCTTTGCTCCTGTTCGCGCATTTGACCACGCAGAAGATTGCACTCTTTCTCAAGTTGGAGGATTCGTTTTTCATCCTTGGACAATGACTCCGAGATTCCTCCGCCCTGTCCGAAATGGGTATATTCGTGCGCTCGATATGGAAATCCCTTCGCCTTTTCTTCTCTATTTTTGAGTATTCTCTGCAAACCGACAGTGGCCGGATCCCGTGACTTCAGAACATGATCGATCAACTGAGCGATCTGATTTGGATTAAGTGGTGTCGGTTTCATTTTATCCCTCAGTAGTTGGGTCGAAAAACACCCGCAACGTGGTATTTTGACCATCCTCACGTGTCATCGATGTCACGAACGATCATCAAAAAACGATATTCCCTTCCGGGCAATCGTGTGATATGAAATCAGACAACGATTTCTTCTTCTCCTCCCCGACCGCTGATGATTATTTCTCCGTCCTCTTCCAGACGACGGATGACATCGACAATGCGCTGTTGTACTTCTTCGACATCCTTGAGCCGAATCGGCCCCATATATTCCATTTCTTCTCGAATCATTTCCGACGCACGAGAGGACATATTTCTGAAGAACTTCTCCTGCAATTCCTCGCTTGCCCCCTTCAACGCCATGGACAGTTCTTTCGTATCGATCTCCTTGAGCACACGCTGCATCGAGCGGTCGTCCAGGAGCATGACATCTTCGAAAACAAACATGAGATTCTTGATTTCTGTAGCAAGCTCCGGATTCTCGCGTTCCAGGTTTCCAAGGATATTCTTCTCCGCGCCGCGGTCGACACTGTTGAGCATTTCGGCAACGGCCTTTACGCCGCCAATTTCCGATACGTCACCACCAAACAGCGACTTTACCTGTCCGACCAAAACCTCTTCAACCTGATCCAGTGTTTCCGGCGAAATGCTTTCCATGGTTGCGATTCGGGTAGCGACATCAACCTGTAATTCCTGCGGCAAGGCGGAAATGATCGGGGCGGCGTTTCCCGGCTCCATATGCGCCAGGAGAAGCGCTATGGTTTGCGGGTGTTCCTTCTGGATAAAATTGACCAGTTGCTTGGGATCCACATCCTCCAGAAGATTGAAACCGGTAGTCCGGATGCTCTGCTGGACTTTTTCCAGAATTTCCTTTGCCTTTCTCGGTCCCAGCGCCTGCTCCAGAATTTCACGCGCGTAGTCAATTCCACCCTGTGACACAAATTGTTGTGCCATGGCAAGGTTATGAAATTCTTCAAGAATCGCTTCTCGAGTTTCGGAACTGATGCTATCAAGCCCGGCAATTTGGGCCGTTAACTTTTCGACATCTCCTTCCTCGAGGTTTTTGAAGATCTGCGAAGAAGCGTTTGTGCCAAGAGCGACCATAATGACGGCAGCTTTCGTGGGGCCGGGTATTCCCTCAGTGCCGGTCTTTTGTGTTTTTCGCTCCGGTGTACCATAGTTCTCTTTGTAAAAACCTTTTTCGCGCTTTGCAGGCATTGCGGGTTCCTTTGGTTCTTCAAAATTCGAATGACCGCACACTCGCACATAAGTCGGCAGGTCCAGGACAATAGAATCGCATTGCTCGCGTCTTGATTCTCCATTTCCTACGATTCATCCACCGGCTACGGTCTATCGCAACGGGACTGTCCTTTTCCGGTAGGAAAAATCACCGCCGTCACTCCCGGTGCACGTATTTCATTGGCAAGACGACATAGTGAATGATCTTCTCATGCACGTACCAGTCCCGCACCTTGATTATAGTATAGGTAAGCCTGATCGACAACGATTATCGCCGAGGTTTGCCACCGCCGGTTTGGGCGGGCTCATTCAGCCACTGACGAATGATTCCCGCGATGCTAAGGGGCTCTTCCATGGTAAGCATCTCGACCCGGTCGAGTAATTCATTGCTTCTTCGAACCTGATCGGATACCTCAACCGGTTCTTCTTCCCGGGGCCCCGCCGGGAGTACCCTGGGCACGGGGGGATTCATTGCCTCAGATACGGTCTTGGCGAAATATCTAATGAAGAAAATGAACAGAACGGCGATGAGAAGTACCACTATGTATTTGACAATCCTCATGCGCAGTTCCCAGTCGCGTTGCTTTCGTATAGCATCCTGTTCGCGGCGAAGGTATTCGTTGTCAAATCGAACATTGGTGACCGATATCGCGTCTCCGCGTGCAAGATCATACCCGACCGCGTTTTTCACCATATCCTCGATCTTGGCCAGTTCTTCCGCTTCGCGAGGCGCATACACCCGCTCACCGCCTTCGATTTTCTCATAGCTGCCGTCAACGGCTACGGAAACGGTGACCCGTTTCACGCTCCCTGTTTCACGTACAAGGTGTTCGACCGTTTTGTCTATCTCATAATTGGTAAGAGAGTGTTCGTTTCGGCGATCACCGTCGGGGGCGTGTTTGGTGTTCTCATCGCTTCGCTCTTCGGAACGAATCACCCGGCTTTCCGGATTGTACGTTTCCATGGTTCTTTCCACCTGATTGAAATCGAGGTCGGCGGCTATCTGTACAGTTGCCTTGCCGGGCCCCAGAACGCCGGTGAGCATCCGTTCCGCCTTGTTCTCCAGGTACTTTTCCAGATTCTGCTGCAACTCGATATTCCGGGAACTCGCCAGTGCAGTCTCATCATTTCCATAGGGATTGCTCAAAAGACGCCCGTCAAAGTCCACGATAGATATATTTGACGGCTTCAGTCCGTCAACGCTGGAGGATACCAGATATGCAATTCCGCGCACCTGATTTTTGTTGAGTTCCCGTCCTGGATTGGTTTTTATCACAACCGAAGCTTTCGGATCCTTCTGTTGGTCAAGAAAGATCGTTTTCTCCGGAATGACGATGTGGATTCGCGTTGCCTCGACTTCCTCGAGCCCTTCTATTGTCCGCTGAAGTTCACCCTCCAATGCACGGCGCGCATTGATTTTCTGGACAAAGTCGGACATTCCGAGATTACTCTTGTCGAACAGTTCATATCCGAAATTGCGACTCTTCGGGAGCCCCTCGCGCGCCAGGCTCATCCGTATCTGATACAGATCTTTTCTCGCGACTCGAATTGTTTTACCATCATTTTCGAGTGTGTATTTGTATCCAGCCTCATCCAACTTCTCCGTAATCTGGGCGGCCTCTTCAGTTTCCAGGTTAGTATACAGGGATTTGTATCCGCTGTCCGTAGGTTCCCCGCGGGACCACAGGGCAAGCGACGTTATTCCGATCACCATGAAAGCCAGTATTGCAGTCGTGATAATCTTCTGCTGCAGCGTAAGTCGCTGCCACACGGCTGAGAATTGTGATATCAGTTGTTTGAAGAACTCAGACATTTCCTGCTCCAGTTACCGAGTCGGCAAGAATTCGCCAAAAGTACGGGTTTATATTATGACTGATGAGTCGGTATTACCGGTCGGACAGCTTATACTTGTAGCCCGACAAATCCGCTCATCCCATTGTCCGGCGAGAGTCAATTCCCGGTTCCGTCGATTGAATCGAATGCCGGAGAACGGAATCAGTACCTTGTAATCGGTCGGTCATTGCGTTACAAACGCATTCGCATCACCTCGTTATATGCTTCCAGAACTTTGTTGCGAATTTCCATCATCATATTGAACGCGGTGTTTGCTTCGTTTACGGTATTCATTACCTGATGAACGTCGGTGATTTCTCCGGCCACCATTTTTTTCAACGATTGATCTGCCTTGGCCTGCATATCGTTTACATCTTTCAGATAGCCGGCGAGCATATCCTTGAACTCCGGTTGCCCGGGCTTTCCAGTCCGCCCCTTTTTCGACGCGTCGGCACTCCGCCCGATTTCACCCGACCGACCGATTCCATGTATCTCATTCATGGCGCCACCGCCTTTTCCTCTGCAGAAAACCCATGGTTCTTAATTAAAGTACCATCATTGTTTTTTTTCTCAAGCATAAGAGTCAAATTGCGCTCCCAGGATCCGGGTGTTCGATGGTTCGACTTCAGGAGCCGGATGGTTCGGACGTGCGTGCGCCGCCGGTTGTGTTCGGGCGTATTCCTTCGCCACCCGACCTCCTGCTCTTCCGCTCCTTTGCATCGGCGCTTTGAATCCAGTATTTCGGACTCGAGCCGCCTCGGAAAGCGCAAGAAACCTGGACCAGGAAGCATCCCCTCCTACTGCATGTATCGACATCAATCACCTTCTTCTTTATTCGAAAGCCGGGCAATAGCACACAACAGGCTCCAATTACATCTGAATTGCCTGCATCAACATTGATTTGGTTGCATTGAATGCAGCCGCATTCGCCTCATATGCACGTGTCGCCGCGATCATGTCCGCCATTTCTTTGACCGTATTTATGTTGGGCATGGCAACATATCCGTTTTCGTCGGCATCAGGGTGTGCCGGGTCGTGGATCATTTTTGGCGAACGAGTATCTTCTCGAATCTCAGCGACCCGAACGCCGTTACCAAAGAATCGCTCGTCTCGCGCAAAATTGCCCGGTGGGATAGGAAGATGCCGGGAGCTTGTTTGCGCCCCGCGGAGCGCCGGCCTTTTGTTTAGAATGCGAACGTCACGAAAATCGCTTTGCGCTTCCAGAACCGCAAACTGACGTCGATAAGGTCCTCCTTCGGCCGTACGAGTCGTTTGTGCATTGGCCAGATTGGATGATACCGCGTTCTGCACGAGGCGCTGGGCTCGCATACCCGAGGCGCTGATATTGAATCCTGAAAAAAGTTCGGCCATCGGCATAGTCTGAATCTCCTACCTATTTCCGTGGATTACCGTAACGGAAGTGGTTTGGCTTGTATTGCCGCATTCATCTTTGTATAGGCTCCCCGGGCAAAACGCATCCCGAGTGAATACATCACCTGCATCTCCGCCAGTTTAGCCATTTCTGTATCGATATCAACATTATTCACTCCGCTGGGCAAAGTTGGGTCCGACGGTTTATACGCTTTGGGGGCAATCTGTGACAGGCTTTTTTTGCCGACTGGAAGATGCCCACTCGATGTTTCCCGGCCTTTCAGACGTGTGGCACTGAGTGCCCGTCGAAGCTCCTTTTCGAACCCCACCTCAACCCGCCGATACCCGGGGGTATTAACGTTGGCGATATTGTTGGCGATGGTACGCGAACGCAGCATCGATGCGTCGAGGCTCTTCAGAACGGGCTTGAGTGCCGACTTGCCGAAAAGTATGTCGCTGAGCATTGGTAGATTCTCCAAGGGAAAACCACGGATAATCAGATCCGCGGGTATGAACGCCATAGCCGGTGCAAATGCAATGGGTGTGCCGGCGGGGATTCAGGCCATACGCCGACGTTTTCGTTCACTGACGCAATAGCATAATTACAATAATATCAACTATTTACGACCCAATGGTGGAATACCAGGGCAGCGATACGTCATCCTCCACACCAGAAGGTTTGATCAAGCGACTGGAGATATTTGCCGGGCTCCCGGAAAGAATTGCAGGTCTCACCACTTGCCTGGGGACGATCAGCAAACAGGCTGATTTCTTCTTGGAGTTGTTCGCGGTTGACGTCAACACCGCTGCGAGTATAGTTTTATACCAATGATGCGGTCTGCAGGAACTTGAATACCGGAGATACTCTCTAATGAACTTCTTTAAGATGACGACAGCGGCAATTTGTGCGGCGTTTTTATTGGGTTTCGTATTCTGCGAAACGACCACTCCGGTGGAGCCTTCCCCCGAAACTGGAATTGAAGGGAGAACCTATACCAATCCGGATCTAGACTTCTCCATAACGGCTCCTGACGGGTGGACAATCCGGGACACCGGCAGACTCTTCCGTGTAACAAATAACGAATTACTGGTAATCATGAAATCAAGCGATACTTCAGAGACCGGATTCTCTCCGACCGCAAATGTCGTCTACGGAAAAAGTGAAGAAGAAACATGTCTGGACTACATGGGACTAGCACAGATCGAATACCTGGGTAGCATGAGTTTTGTTGGGTTCAACGAAATTGCCGACAGCCTCAGAAACATAACGATCGATACGGTTGACCGTTTGGATGCATGCAGACTTGCTTTCACCATCAGTTATATGGACAGCAATTCTTTAGGGGGTATTGATACCACTCGAATGTGGGTAGAGCAGCGATTCTGGCTCAGGAAAGACTATTTGGTCGTGGTGACCATGGTTACTCCTGCAGAGTTGTATGACGCTACGATGCAAGACTTTGCAGAGATAGTGGAATCAATAGATATAAACTTGGATAATAGCGGAAATGGGCTTCAAAAAGAGCTTTCCTTTTTTCATCCATTGCTTGAATCAATCAACGAAGCGACCTCCCGAACAAACGATTCATTCCCGGCAATAGCCTCTTCCCGGCTCTTTTCCGGCGCACGAAGGTTCATTCTCCCGGCTTCCTCAAAGAGACCGGCGCCTGCTTAACCCAAGTTTGGCAGTCGAGAACCGCCGTACCGAGCTTAGCTCGACGCACCTGAGCGGAGCCGAGGGGCGATGTCCCGAGCGAAGTCGAGGGGTAGAGCAGTATGCATAAGATATTGTGCGAGATTGACTTAGAAAAAGCGCAGGGGTATCGGGGGAATACCTTGAGTCCCGCCCGGGCGGAACCGTGAGTCGATTGCGAAACTTGGGTTAAAATAGTCATGCCCGAAATCACACGAATCGACCGGATTCACCCGCATTTCCCCGAAAAAGAAACGCCAATTCCGTTGAAAACCCGAACGTAAGCTCCATTTGGAGAAACCTTTTACACTGTACATATCATCTGTACAACTCTACCTCACACCATAGCCGTTCTAATATATATCTTATAGACTTTTATCCTCGATTGTATTCTTTTTAAAATGGCGTCACAGAAAACAAAAGACAGAGTATTCAGAATACTGGCGGGTCCAGCCTCGATATTCGGAGCTACATGGCGTTTCAAACGCACAGGTCCTGAGGAATACAACCCATTTGCGTGCAGAGGATCCCTGTTTTGCTTCTGGCATGGTCAGATCTTTCCGGTCGCGTATTTTCATCGTCGATCCGGTATCGTGGCTCTCATTTCCCGCAGCAGCGACGGTGAACGCATTGCCAGGGTCATGAATCGTTGGGGGATCAATTCGATTCGGGGGTCTTCGCACCGAAAAAGCCTCACCGGTCTGCGTCAGAGTGTGCGTACACTGACCGCCGGTGGTAATGTTATCATCACTCCGGACGGTCCGCGAGGTCCGCGAGAAGTGGTGAAACCCGGAATTGCCCAGATTTCCCTCGTCTCCAGCGTACCGATAATCACGGTCAGGGCAATTCCCCGCACCGCATACCACCTTCGTTCATGGGATCGGTTCATGATACCCGCCCCGTTCACCAGTATCGAAATGCAGTACGGTCGACCGATTTTACCGCTCAATGAAGACGGCAGCAAAAAGAGCATCGTGGAACTGACCGAACTGGTGAAGGAAGGGCTCTCCGCATGAGCAACCATTCGCGACAATGGCCGAACGACTGCGCGGTATTGATACCATCATACCGCTCGGCCGACAAACTCGATTCGTTTCTGCCGATACTTCTCACCTCAGTTCCCGCGGAATCGATTCTTGTAGTCGACGACGGATCACGCGATCATACCGATGAGGTATGCCGTAGGCTCGGGGTTTCCTGCACGGCTCACGAGTGCAACAAGGGAAAAGGCGCGGCTCTTCGTCTGGGGTTTCAGGAGTTGGCTATGCGTGACATTACCTGGATTGCCACAATGGATGCCGACGGACAGCATGCGGTGAACGATTTACCGAGGTTTATCTCCGCGGCGCGCCGATACCCGGACAGCGGATTGATTATCGGAACCCGTTCTCGTCGACTGGGAACAATGCCGGCGATGCGCATCCTCTCCAACACAATGACCTCGGCCGCACTTTCACTTCTGACCCGATCGGTCGTAAGCGACAGCCAGTGTGGATTTCGTTTTTACTCGAAGCGCCTGCTCTCGGCCACGACAACCACCTGTGATCGATTCGAGATGGAATCGGAAATAATTCTGCGGGCTCGATTTGCCGGGTTTCCGGTCCGCTTCGTAGAAGTCCAGACATTATATTGTACTGACCAAAGCCATATTTCACCGGGAGCCGATACCGTCCGATGGATTCGGGCGGTAGTCCGGACACTTGCCCGAATCAGAGCAGAGAACAGGACACGCCGGTAATCCCGGAGAACAACGCAAGGCCCTATGACCCCGAGAGAGTTAAACCCGCGGATAGCGTGTGAATCGCTGGTAAAGAAATTGATTAAAAAGGGCATTGCCGACCCAAACGTGCTCGACGCTTTCCGAAAAGTACCGCGACATCGTTTTCTCGATTCGGGTATGTATATGCAGGCATACGACGATAATGCCCTGCCTATAGGCCTCGGTCAAACCATTTCCCAGCCCTACGTAGTTGCGCTCATGACGCAAATGCTGGAGCTGAAAAAGGATGAGAAGATTCTGGAAATCGGAACCGGGTCCGGATTCCAGGCCGCGATTCTTGCTCAATTTTCACGAAGAGTATACACAATCGAGCGTCATCGAGAACTCAGCGATCGTGCCCGGAAACTTCTTCGTGAACTTGGATACCAGAATATCGTGTTCAAAGTCGGAGATGGGACCAGAGGATGGCCGCAGTATTCACCATTCGACAAGATAATCGTTACCGCCGGCGCTCCGGCAGTCCCCGAAGAACTGACTCAACAGTTGGCCGACGGCGGAAAGATGATCATCCCGGTTGGAGATCGCGGACTGCAGGAGTTGGAGATCTATGATCGCCGGGGTGATACCGTGACCAAACACTCCGCGGGCGGGGTGGTTTTTGTACCGCTTGTGGGTAAGAGTGGTTGGAGTGATCAGGACTGAGTTGGGCAAAATTAGCGTCGCGCGATGCTCGTAATGCGGATGTATTTGAATAATCCCTTTCGGGAATTAGATCTGTGCCTTATCAGCGAATCACACCCCTACCTCAAAATCGGCATCAAAAGGAAAGATGCCTGCGGTCTGACGAACTCCCCGCAGATGTTTATGACTCTGCCCACCCAGACCATACGGCTTGGAAGGAGCAATGGGATTTGTTCGCCGAGGCATTTTCTTGAATCCCACGGGGTAATGGATGTATTTTTGAAGGCTATTTCATTCAATATTAATAGCTCACTACCCAACCTGCAATATTAAGGAGTTTGTATGGAACGCAAGATGGTTCCGCACGACGGAAACTCGGCAACCGCCCATGTGGCACATGCTTTAAGTGAAGTCTGTGCAATCTATCCGATTACGCCTTCCTCACCAATGGGTGAAATTGCCGACGAGAAATCCTCTCGCGGCGAAACAAATATCTGGGGAACAATCCCGGTAGTTTCCGAGCTACAATCCGAAGCCGGCGCGGCCGGTGCGGTTCACGGTGCCCTTTCGGCGGGATCGCTCACCACCACGTTTACGGCTTCTCAGGGCCTGCTTCTCATGATTCCAAATATGTACAAAATCGCCGGGGAACTCATTCCCGCGGTTTTTCATGTCAGTGCTCGATCGGTCGCTGCGCAGGCGCTTTCAATTTTCGGTGATCATAGCGATGTGATGGCGGTGCGACAAACCGGCTTCGGGCTGCTCTCTTCGGCCGGCGTGCAGGAAGCCATGGACATGGCGCTTATTTCCCATGCCGCGACACTTGCTTCGCGTATTCCGTTCATTCATTTCTTCGACGGATTTCGCGTATCCCACGAGATTCAGAAAATTGAAGAACTCACTATGGACGATATGCGTGAGTTAATCGACGACGAGACTGTTGAGCAACACCGGCTCCGCGCCATGCGTCCCGACCGCCCGACTATAAGAGGTACCGCCCAGAACCCCGACGTTTTCTTTCAGGGACGTGAAACGGTAAACAAATACTATGATGCCTGTCCGACAATCGTTCAGGAAGCCATGGACAAATTCGCATCCGTTGTCGGCCGCCAATACAAGCTGTTCGACTATGTGGGTGCTCCAGACGCCGAGCGTGTTATCGTGCTTATGGGTTCGGGGTGTGAAACCGCTCATGAAGCTGTCGAATACATGGTAAAGAATGGTGAAAAAGTAGGAATGGTAAAAGTCCGTCTGTTCCGTCCTTTCGACACCGCCGCATGTGTTGCGGCACTTCCCGCAAGTGTGAAGAAAATTGCGGTTCTGGATCGCACAAAGGAGCCGGGCGCGCTCGGTGACCCGCTGTACGAAGATGTACGGACCGCTATCGGTGAAATGATGGATAAGGGAGAGACCCAGTTCTCGGAATATCCGAAAACAGTAGGTGGTCGCTACGGACTTGGTTCTTCGGAATTTACCCCCGCTATGGTGAAGGGCGTTTTCGACGAACTCTTAAACGACAAACCGCGAAACCACTTCGTTGTTGGTATCGACGACGATGTGACCGGCACCAGCCTTCCCTACGATCCGACGTTCAGCACCGAAGGCAAAAACACATACCGTGCGATGTTCTACGGACTGGGTTCCGACGGTACGGTTGGGGCAAACAAGAATTCCATCAAAATCATCGGATCCGAAACCGAACACTATGCACAGGGATACTTTGTCTACGACTCGAAGAAAGCCGGTACGGTGACAGTATCTCACCTTCGGTTCGGACCGGACCAGATCAGGGCACCATACCTGATTTCACGAGCGAATTTCATTGCATGTCATAACTTTTCCTTCCTTGAAAAGTACGACATGCTGAAAAACCTCGAAGAAAGTGGAATATTCCTTCTGACCTCTCCTTACTCGGCCGACGAAGTCTGGCAGCACCTGCCCGGGCGCGTCCAGAAGCAGATCATCGACAAGAAAGCGAAATTCTTCGTCCTGGATGCCGTTACCATTGCCGAAAAGCTTGGTCTTGGTGCTCGTATCAACGTGATTATGCAGACCGCTTTCTTTCGGATCTCACAGATCATGGACCAGGTTCAGGCCGTTAATGCCATTAAAACCGCGATCAAGAAGACCTACGGCAAAAAGGGCGATGTAATTGTTCAGATGAACAACAGCGCTGTTGATAATGCGGTAGAATCAATCCAGGAAGTACCGGTTCCTTCCGAACCGTCCAACCCGGTCGAGCCAATACAGCCCGTTCCCGGCGATGCACCGGAATTCATAAAAAATGTGACTGCCCAGATGCTTATGCAGGAAGGCTCAGCGATAAAGGTTTCCCAGATGCCTGCCGATGGAAGCTGGCCGACCGGTACCACAAAGTATGAAAAGAGAAATATCGCACTCCATATTCCGGTTTGGAATCCCGACACCTGTATACAGTGTGGACGTTGCTCACTGGTATGCCCTCACGCGACAATCCGACCTAAAGCGTACGAGGAGAAGTATCTCGAAGGTGCTCCCGCCACATTCAAGAGTACCCAGGCCAAAGGCAAAGAACTCGCCGATCTGAAATACACAATTCAGGTTGCTCCCGAGGATTGTACGGGCTGCGGAACATGTGTCGAAAACTGCCCGGCGAAAGCAAAAGGCGCGATTGTCATGGAAGCGCAGGTCCCACTACGTGAACAGGAACGTGAAAATTTCAATTTTTTCCTGGAAATCCCGGAAACCCCGCGCGACAAGATCAATGCCGCAACCGTGAAGGGCAGCCAGTTTATTCAGCCGCTCTTTGAGTTTAACGGTGCATGTGCGGGATGTGGTGAAACGGCGTATGTAAAACTTGTCACACAGTTGTTCGGCGATCGGGCGATTATCGGAAATGCCACCGGTTGCTCGTCGATCTACGGCGGAAACCTGCCGACCACCCCGTACACGACTCGCCGGGACGGACGTGGTCCTACATGGAACAACTCGCTTTTCGAAGACTGCGCCGAACTCTCGTTCGGAATGCGGCTGTCTGTCGAGAAGTTCAATGACCGGGCGCGATTGTTGGCCGAAAGAGTTATGGCCGACGGAAGCTGCCTGGACGGAGAATCGAAAACGCTGCTCGGCACAATTCTGAATGCCGACCAATCCACTCAGGAGGCAATCGAAGAGCAGTACGGTCGAATCGACAAAGTAAAAGAAGTACTTCAGAAGTGCAACTGCAGCGACTGCAGAGAACTGAACGTCGTCATTGATTACCTTGTGAAAAAATCAGTCTGGGCATTCGGTGGCGACGGATGGGCCTACGATATCGGCTACGGTGGAGTTGACCATGTTCTTGCTTCCGGCAAGGATGTCAACGTTCTCGTGCTGGACACCGAGGTATACTCCAACACCGGCGGACAAGCCTCCAAGGCAACTCCGATGGGTGCGGTGGCCCGCTTCGCCGCGAGCGGTAAGCCGATGCTGAAAAAGGATATGGGACTCATCGCAATGAGCTACGGATATATCTACGTGGCCAAATGTGCATTGGGTGCCAATCCCAATCAGGTGGTAAAAGCATTTGCCGAAGCGGAAGCCTATAACGGTCCGTCACTTCTGCTATGCTATGCTCACTGCATTAACCATGGGTTCAATATGACCAAAGGGCTCGAGCAGCAGAAAAAGGCCGTTGAGAGTGGTCACTGGCCCTTGTATCGGTACAACCCGGATTTGGTCAAGCAAGGGAAAAACCCGCTGCAGTTGGATTCGAAAGATCCGACCCTGCCTTTGTCCGAGTACGCGATGAGTGAAAATCGTTACAAGGTACTGCAACGCGCAAAACCGGAAATTTCCAACGAGCTGATGGAACGTGCTCAGGAAGCGGTAAAGGCGCGATGGACAATGCTCAAGCACATGGCATCAAGTCCCACTGCTTGAGGCTTCGATACCGACGTTGTGATATGAAAGGTCCGTTTCCTTGAAACGGACCTTTTTTGTTCCACATTCCGCCGACTGATTCGCCACAATTCACCACATATTACGGCAACTGAAGAGATGATACGGAAAAAATCCAATGGTGCGGTATACCGTCCTGTTCCTGATTTATTTTCTGATAAGAATACAGTACAACTGAGTTGAGGTATTATGCTTTACCCTTATGAATCCGAGACCCGAGAGCGCTATAAGCTCGACGGAATATGGCAATTCTTGTGTGAAAATGAAATCGAGGAAATTACTCCGGATACCCCATTCCCCTGTTTCAAGGCTTCCCTGGAAATGCCGGTTCCCGCCAGCTACAATGACATTACCCAGGATATCGCTCTTAAAGACCATGTCGGGTGGGTCTGGTATCGAAGAGACTTTTTCGTACCGGGCGCATGGACCGGAAAACGGATTGTCCTCCGCTTTGGAAGCGTTACGCACCACGCCCATGTGTGGGTGAACGGTCAGTACGTTACTTTCCACAAAGGTGGATTTCTTCCTTTTGATTGTGATTTGACGGACCTGGTAGATCACCAGAGCGCTAATCAGGTTACCGTTGCTGTTGACAACAGGTTAACCTGGCAGGACTTGCCCGTGGGTGAGCTGAAACGCCCCGAAGACGAAGATCGAAACACGAAAAAGATACGGCAGTTGACTGACTTTGATTTTTTTAACTATGCCGGCATTCACCGCTCAGTTATTCTCTATACGACATCTCACACATTTGTCCGTGACATCAAGCTAAAAACTGATTCGATAACCGACAACAGAGCGGTCTTGTCGTATGCGTGCGAGGTGGGTGGTGATTATTCACATCTGCAGGTAAAATTAATTGACCGGGAAGGCAGTACCCGGGCTCGAGGCGAAAGCGAATCCGGTTTTCTCACTGTTGAAAATGCAAAACTGTGGAGTCCCGACGATCCCAGCCTGTACGTTTTCGAAGTCAAACTGTTTAGGAACAATGAACTGAAAGACGTTTACCGTCTTCACACCGGTATTCGAACTATCCAGACATCGGAAACTGAAATACTTCTCAATGGACGTCCCATTTATCTCAAGGGGTTCGGAAAACACGAGGATACGGACATACTTGGCAAGGGATACAGCGATGCCGTTGCGGTCAAGGATGCCAATCTTTTGAAATGGCTTGGCGCAAACTCATACCGCACCTCGCACTATCCCTACGCCGAGGAGCTACTCGATATGGCCGACCGGCTTGGATTTCTCATCATTGACGAGGTCCCGGCGGTTGGGATGCATAAATTCCGCAAGACCGAGGAGATCTTCCGAGAAGATCGTGTCAATGATGATACGTTGGCAACCCATTGCGAGGTAATCAGACAACTCATCGCACGTGACAAAAACCATCCTTCCGTTATCATTTGGAGTCTCGCCAACGAAGCGGCGACATACGAGCAGTCGGCCCGACCCTACTTTCAAAAAATAGTTCAGACAGCCCGGGACTGCGATCCTGACAGACCTATACTCAATGCACACTGCGGTTGTTCGACGGACTGTCTGGTTACCGATCTATTTGATATTTCGGCGCTGAATCGCTATAACGCATGGTATTTTGACACGGGAGATCTCGAGGCGATAGAAGATCGGCTTGAAAGGGATCTCGCCGATTGGCACGAAAAGTACAAACAGCCGATCATAATGACTGAGTATGGGGCGGATACAATCGCGGGCATGCACGCGAGTCCACCCGTCATGTTTACCGAGGAATACCAGGTGCGCCTGCTTGAGAAATTCCATTCGGTATTCGACCGGCTCCCCTTTGTGGTCGGCGAACACATATGGAATTTCGCCGATTTCATGACCAAACAGGGAGTGGTGCGGGTATTCGGTAACCGTAAAGGCATTCTGACCCGTAACCGTCAGCCCAAAATGGCCGCGGAATACCTGCGGTCGCGGTGGCCGGCAATCCCGACATTTGACCCAGGTTTCGCAATCGACTCACGGCATTCTGCGTAAGCTGTTGCACGATCTTACGCATAATGCTCGTTCTCGACTGCGAAACCTGGGTTAACCCAAGTGGCCTGTGTCATGATCAAGAAAGCAATGGGGCCGTCATTCCTGCTGCGAATCACATCGTAAGCACCGCCAAAAACAAAAAAAGCGGCCTTTCGTAACCGAAAGGTCGCCTTCGTAATTAATGGGGTGAGTGAGGGGACTCGAACCCCCAACAACTGGAACCACAATCCAGTGCTCTAACCGATTGAACTACACTCACCACAAAAACATCTAGCCTCTGATCAAATCCGCCACAATCTCAGAGTGGTCTAATATACAATAATTCACCTCCAGGATCAATCAAGTTACACACTTGATCTCTATCAACTTCCGCTTTCCGCCAGCGCCAGATTGCCCCAGGTACCCGGGATCTCTCGCTGAGCGTTTTTCGGCAAAGCCTCCACAACCTCGCCCTCGGAATTGATCAGAAAAGCCGCAAATCCAATCAAGCGGCCGTCAAACGGCAATACTGCCAAGTCATACCAGGGGATACGCACAAGGGTCTTTGCGTCCGTTTTCTCAAGCGCTATGTCATTGACCCAGTATTTGTCTCGGTAGACGATTCCGCTGTCGGTAACAGTCCGGGTATGTCGAATCGTCAACAGGGAGTCGGATCCCCCGATGTACCCTGCACCTCGATCCGAAAAAGCCGGAAAAGCGCTCTTTGCATTCTTCCCGTCGAAATAGAATACCAGCGAATGACCTTCCGGGATATCCGAACCAATAAGCCCAAAAGCTTCGTCATTCCATACGGCGCCAATCTTATGCTCTCCGATATTCACCATGCTTTCATCATTGAGCTTTTCAGCGGCGCTCTTATCCACTGTCCCCTGGATTTTCATTGCCGTGGTAACGTTCTCGATCTTGCTTTCATCGAGTTCCACAATGCCCACCGGCTCAACCGTTCCCGAATTCTCTTCGCCTGCGATTTCCCATTGGATACTGACGTAGTCATTTCCACCAAGCACACCGGTCCCTACCGAGCCGAGATCGAATTCCTGAGAGTAGTCCTCGACCGAGAAAGTTTTCGAACCGATACTCCGCTTGCGGCCATCCACTACCGCCGATACACTGAACGTAACTCGACCGTCTCCAACCGAAGCCGTATCTATAAGAGTACGAGCCGTAATAGAGGAACTGCGTTCGGTGACCCACGCTGTTGGGCTGTTGAAAGAAACCACCTGCCCTAGAGCCAGGCCGGCGGCAATGATTACGCCTCCCAAAGCATGTCTTCCCATAGCAATCATATCTGACTGTCCTCCGTCTCAAAGGTTTAACCGATATAACATCCCAAGCCGTTGCCGTGACGGCCGAGCATTTTCCAAAGGGTGTAATCATTTTCAGGGATTACACCTGTTAGGAATCATCGGATCCGGTTCCCGACCGCGAAACCTGATCATAAACTGCGGGAGTAATGATCCTGATCTATATAAAATACGCTCTGGTAACCCGTTTCTCAAAAAAAAAACATCGGAGCCGCCTGAAAAATGGGTCTGAGCACTTAACCCGACTTCGACATCGGGATACGTCGTACCGAGCGGAGCGATGTATTGCGCTGCACTAACCCAGGTTTCGCAATCGACTCACGGCATTCTGCGTAAGCTGTTGCACGATC
>CAYFVL010000036.1:0-28972 GCA_964346405.1 uncultured Fibrobacterota bacterium | reverse complement strand
ACACCCCGGACATCGAGTCACACCCCGGACATCGAGTCACACCCCGGACATCGAGTCACACCCCGGACATCGAGCGGAGTCGAGATGGGAGGTAACACAAATGAAAGGATGGATGTACATTCTCGAGCGCGTCGACGGAACCTACTACACGGGGAGCACCAATGATCTCGCAAAAAGGTTTTTTCAGCACCAGCCGGGGCCTGGTGCAGATTACACGAAGATGCGATTCCGGGAAGACCATCGCCAAATGAACGGCAGTCATAAGATTATCAAAACATCAGGTATAGAGAAACGTTTTTATCGATCAGTCACTTATACGGGGCATTTCAGCGGAAATCGAAAACGAGAGAGTCGGACGGGATGTGGAGAGGGTGAAATGATTGTGCACAAGGGCTTCCATAACGAGGCGACGGGTAATTAATATCAGGCGGGAGTAATGTCTTTTTGCTGTGCTCATGACTCTAGGGGGTTGGGCTGCAATAGATAACCAAGTTCAGTAATCCGCTACCTGTGAAACAACTTCGTTGAGACTGTTCAAGCAGATCGCTCCGCGGTATTCACCAATCGCATGTTAATTGTCGGGAAAGGTTTGAACCTTTCCCGCTTCTACTGGGAGAGGGACACTGCTTCGAAGCATTTCCCTCATGAAGGGGGCTTTGAAGCAAGTGATTCACAACTCCTCACAACTCGCGTATTCTGTCAGTAGTACGATATCTTTCTCCAAAGTTGCTGATCCAAACCGGCACCGGGATCGATCTGGGCATCCCGTTTAGTCAAAAACAAAAGGATGTGTGAGGTAGCGCGAAACAAATATCCAAACCACCACTCTTGGTTTCTCTTCCATATTGTGTACATGCTTCAGAATTAGCCGGGGACCTTCCCTGTTACCTCGAAGTGTTGCAATTGTCTTAACAGGTTTCCCTAAAACGAAAGACAGGTGGTCCCCGATACTCGCATTGAATTTTTCGTAGGCAGCTGCAAAACTGTCTCCCAGAATGACTATCTTGTCATCCGCAATTCCAAAGGAATGTGGATTTCTCTCAACCATCGAGATAGTTTCCTCAAGGGTGGTCGAATCACCAGCCATTTTTGCCAAATCCCCCCAGACAACAATTGACGTATCTCTCAGGGTACTCGTAAGTAGTTCTGTATCCTCTACGTATTCACTTATTCTTTCCGCTATTACAGCCGCCGCACGTTTAATGCCGCGGTTATTCCAATGAGTATCTCTTCTCCGATAGGAAACATCCGGTTTGTCAAAAGCAAGAAAAGGGCCGGTCAAGTCGAGTATATCTACACCCCGTTTTACAGCACTATTAATGAAATCTTTCCTCTGGTTAGAGGCGGTTTTCGTCTTAAAGTAGGTGTAGTTTTGCACGATGGTAATCTTGTCCGGGACAGGAACTACCAGGAGATGAATCCCCATAGATTTTAGAGAATCATTTAAGGTAACCAGTTTTTCAAGGTTTTCCGATTTACAATTCCACTTTCTTGTTATCGCTCTGAAATCGTCTTTAAAGAAAAGCCATCCGTTGGCCCCCGGGAACACGTTTTCGCTACGTATGTTTGCGTCGATCCATTGAACTGTGAGATTGTACAGAACCGAATCGGATATTATCTTCCGCGACTGAAAGAACCAAATGCCACAGTAGATCAGAGCCGCTAGTAAGAGGATACCTGTAGCATTGCGAACATAGGGTTTGAAATAATTCATCTAATGCACTTTTCGAAGAACTTGCCGGATCAGTAAATTGTTACATCGTGGGGTGTAATCCCCGATGCCGGAACCAGGTCTGCAGAGGGAATGTGGGAATCTGGAGAGTTGTTTCACGCGCTTCATCTTTTGTGGACTTAGCCCAGGTTTCGCAGTCAAGATCGTGCAACAGCTTACGCAGAATGCCGTGAGTCGATTGCGACACCTGGGTTAGGTGCCGACGGTCTAAAATAACTCTTACCGCACCCAATATTCACGGCGGTGGAACCTTGGGTAATCCAAGAAAATTGACCACATCAACATCTATATCGAGTTTCCCGCACTTGTTACGTTCCCATTCTTGAAATTCTACGCATGATTGAGTGGAACCGCGAATTTCGGTGGTCATTCCGCGTCTACCGCAGTATATTTGCCTACTATCACGGGGTTGTGGGCGGGGCTTAATCGAGTCGTGACCGGCGCAGCTCGATACCAGTATTTCGGAGGACAATTATCGCTTCTCGTTTCATAATTGCGGCAATTTCGACAATTTGTCTGCTTCTGATAAGTGCCCAATCGGTGCACGCCGGGCAGCTTCATGTCACGTTTCTCGATCTGGCGACAGTCGCTCAGGGGGCTGGAATCGCTTTGGTGGCAACCGTACTGTCGGTGAAGCGGGGTGGAGAAGGGAATAACGTGACGGCCCGAGTGGATGAAATCCGGATCGTGGCTCAGGCTGAAGGAGATACAGGGATCGTTCCGACTGAGGGCGCCTCGTATCGAATCGGTAATCAATACGATTTCAGCATATACGAGGGTGTCGAATGGACGGACCCACGCGTGTCTCCCGCCGACATCAGGGTGCGTGGATCGCTTCCTTTGGAGGAAGTCAAAACCGGGGATGAAGTGGTTCTGGTACGGGGGCATCTCGGTTGGGAGCTTTTGCCTCTGAATCCCGAAATGAAACGAAAACTCCAGGTCTTTTTCGTCGAGGATGGTATCCGGCGCTATGTCGAAAATTCAGATACCACCCAACTCAAGGATGATCTGAGCGATGCGGATTTGCGCCCGTTGGCCCGGAAAATTCTGATCGACCACAATGCCCTTACTCCGGATGCAGTTGTTCAGGCGGCCTTTCGTATGGTCCGCCCGTACTATATGTTTGTCGAGCATTTCGAGTCGTTGAACCATGAAGAGCGGAAAGCATTCCTTGGTGCCGCTGTCGAGCTGCTCTCTATAGACCCCCATCCGAATACCATTCGGGATATGATCGAAGTGGTTGACCGATACAGCAATAAAGAGGAGCATCGGGAAGCGAAGAGTAAACTTCTCATAACCCTGGTGAAAAGCTCTACATCGGAGCACGATAAGGAACAAGCCAACTGGTTCGTTCAGCGTTTTCCCGAATGGTTACCTCGCGAACAACGAGTACTGCTTGACGATCGTTCGGACCTCGAGTTTCTTGATTGGCTGTCTACCGAAGAAGACCAGGAGCGCGAAGCTGCACTTGCGGTTGCGAAACAGATGACAGATCAACGACGGGCGGAATTATTGTCGCGTCTACTGTGGGGCGACCGAGTTCGGGAGGATGACCAAACTTATGGTGAGACGGTAGCATCGTTGGCGGTACTGACACCGGAAGCCGGGCCCATTCTGACGCCCAATCTGCGGAATGATCGAGCATGGAAAGCCGCGGCTACAGGACTGACGGCAGTGGGGCGTTCCGCGGTACCTTCCATTCTTTCGCTCATCGACGAGGTCACGAACACCGAAATAAGAGCGCGTGCCGTATTGGTGCTCCAACTGATTGGTCCTCAGGCGGACGATGCCGTTCCCAAACTGGGGTTTCTTCTCGACGAGCCCGCATTGATGAGCAACGTGATTGCCGCGCTGGGAGCAATCGGTCCGGCCGCGGATACCGCTGTACCCGCCCTCGAAAAGGCATCAAAAGGTGCGCGTCGCCGCATCCGTCGGGAAATCGTGCAGGCACTGGAGGGCATCGGGACCCCGGGTGCGCTGAAAGCAGCACACCGATGTCGTCGATGAAATAGGATGTCTGTCTCAGAATGATGTGCCCGGTGCCCTTGGGGCGCTTGCCTCGATGTTGGGGATTGGCATTATATGTGGAATCGCTGAACGAACGGAGCGCCGCCTGTACAATACTTTGGGGTACTTTAATCCTGAGGGAACCCACCTGGGAAACTACCGAAAGATGCATCTCTTCAAAATGGAAAGAGAAATCTTTTGCCCCTCGTAGCACTGGTGTACTGTGCCGAATGGGGAGTTTGTTGCCGGACTTCTGATATTTGATAACAACGTCTTCATTATCCATAAACTGAAACTGCCCGACCCTTACATGCTGTAAATAGCTCGCTTCCAAGTATCTAGCCCAAGTTTCGCAGCCGAGAATGAGCAGTATGCGTAAGATGTTGTGCGAGATTGACTTAGAAAAAGCGCAGGGGTATCCGGGGAGATACCTTGAGTCCCGTTCGGCGGGACCGTGAGTCGATTGCGAAACCTGGGCTAGCCCACGGCGTTGCGCCCGTGCTATTTCTCTATAAGCTTCGGCAAATCAATGCAATGGCCCCATTTTGCATCTTTCCGGAATCGGGTTGTCTGCCGTGACGCAAACGGATGTCGATCGAGATAATCCTCTTATAGAGGAATTATTCCTTCCATATATTGCGGCGACCTTGTTGTCCGGCCACACAATGTGCGCGAAAACAGTCCTTGTAAGACATTTCAGGTAGAGTGTATTTTCAATATATTATCCACAGGTAATTCACGGAAGTCGGGAGGGTGAATGCCGAAGAAAGCCAAAGACGGCATATACGACGAAAGTAAGATCAAAACACTCAGTTCTCTCGAGCATATCCGCCTTCGGACCGGTATGTATATCGGTCGACTGGGAGACGGCAGCAATCAGGATGACGGTGTGTATGTGCTTCTCAAAGAAGTGGTCGATAATGCCGTCGATGAATTCATCATGGCCCACGGGAAGAAGATCGATGTAAAAATCGAGAAAGATCTTGTCTCGGTTCGGGATTACGGCCGGGGCATTCCGCTGGGCAAAGTGATCGAATGTGTGTCGATCATCAATACCGGGGCAAAGTACAACGATGACGTATTTCAGTTTAGTGTCGGGCTGAACGGAGTGGGTACCAAAGCAGTCAATGCGCTTTCGTCCCATTTTAAAGTAATTGCCTATCGCGACGGACGTTACAGCGAAGCGGTGTTTTCTCAGGGGAAACTCAAAGGCAAAAAGAGCGGAAAAACATCCGATCAGAAAGACGGGACATATGTCGAATTCACACCCGATCCGGAGATATTCGGCGATTTTCAGTTCAATTATGAATATGTAGAGCAACGAATGTGGAATTATGCCTGCCTTAACAGCGGGCTTAGGATCATTTTCAACGGTCAGAAATTCGAGTCCAAAAACGGTCTTCTGGACCTCCTTGCCGCCGAGGTCGGCAACGAAACGATCTACGAATTGGGCTACTATAAAGGTAAACATCTGGAATTCTCCTTCACCCACACCGCCAGCTATGGTGAAACTTACTTTTCTTTCGTGAACGGACAGTTTACCAGCGACGGAGGGACCCATCAGAGCGCGTTTCGTGAGGGAATCCTCAAAGGGGTGAATGAGTTCTACAAAAAGAACTACTCGGGAGTCGATGTTCGCGAAGGTATCGCAGGGGCTGTAGCGGTTAAACTGAAGAATCCGGTGTTCGAGAGCCAGACGAAGAACAAACTTGGAAACACCGAAGTGCGAAGCTGGATTGTGTCCGAAGTGAAATCGGCGGTGGTCGATTATCTGCACAAAAACTCCGATGCGGCCAAGGCGCTGGAATCAAAAATAGCCTCCAATGAGCGCCTTCGTAAGGAGCTTAACACGGTTAAAAAGGAAGCGAAAGAGGCGGCAAAAAAGATCGCCCTCAAAATCCCGAATCTCAGAGACTGCAAATATCACCTGGAGGATGGTCCCAAAGGCGAAAACTCAATGATCTTTCTTACCGAGGGACAGTCGGCATCGGGCTCTATGGTACCCTCGCGGGATGTCTATACCCAGGCGATATTCTCTCTTCGTGGGAAACCGCAGAATGTTTTCGGCAAAAACAAAGCGGCTATTTACAAAAATGAAGAGCTGTATAACATGATGATGGCGCTTGGAATCGAAGACGACGTGGAGAACCTTCGTTACGGCAAAATTGTAATCGCGACCGATGCCGATCATGACGGGTTCCACATTCGTAACTTGCTCCTCACGTTTTTTCTTAACTATTTCGAAGAGTTGGTTGTGGCCAACCGAGTTTATCTTCTCGAGACCCCGATCTTTCGAGTCCGCAACAAGAACGAGACCAAATACTGTTACTCTCTGAAACAGCGCGATGCGGCAATGAAAGCGCTTTCTTCCCCCGAGGTCACCCGATTCAAGGGGCTGGGCGAGATATCTCCAAAAGAGTTCGGTCAGTTTATCGGAGACAACATCCGATTGGTCGATGTGAATGTCAAATCAATCAAGACGGTGCACGGAACACTGGAATTCTACATGGGTAAGAATACCCCCGAGCGCAAGGAATACATTACGGAGAACCTTGTCTAATGGCATATGTAAACAAGCTGTTCAACGAAAACTTCCTCGAGTACGCATCGTACGTTATCAAAGACCGAGCGATTCCGAATCTGGACGACGGATTCAAACCGGTTCAACGTCGGATACTGCATTCGTTGTTCGAAATGGACGACGGCAAATTCCACAAAGTGGCAAACGTTGTCGGGCACTGCATGAAGTACCATCCGCATGGCGATGCTTCAATCTACTCTGCGTTGGTGGTTCTCGCAAACAAAGAATTGTTCATCGACAAACAGGGGAATTTCGGTAACATTTTCACCGGCGACGAGGCATCGGCGGCTCGATACATCGAATGCCGACTGCTATCGCTTGCCAAGGAGGTCCTGTACAATCCAGAGATTACCGAATACGAGGACTCTTACGACGGTCGAAACAAGGAACCAAAAGTATTTCCGGCCAAAATTCCGATTCCACTTATCATGGGGACCGAAGGTATTGCCGTTGGCATGGCAACCAAAATCCTGCCCCATAATTTCGTCGAGGTGCTCGACGCCGTAGCTGCCGCGCTCCAGGGCGACCAGCACCTTCTTTTCCCGGATTTCCCTACCGGCGGACTCGCCGACGTTTCGGAGTACGAGGAAGGAATGGGCAAGGTACTTGTGAGAGCGAAACTGGACACGAGTGACCCCAAGCGCATTGTCATTCGCGATGTGCCGTACGGCTCGACAACCGACAGCCTGATCAATTCAATAGAGAATGCCGCGAAAAAGAACAAAATCAAGATCTCTTCGATCAGTGATTTTACCACCGAAAATGTTGAAATTGAAGTAAAACTGGCCCGTGGAGTGCGAACACAGGATACGGTCGACGCATTGTACGCTTTCACCGATTGTGAGACCTCCATTTCAGTCAACATGCTGGTAATCAGGGACAACCAACCCCGGCAAATGACCGTCGGCGGCATTATCCAGTACTATGCCGGGCGTCTCAAAGAAATTCTTGAGGCCGAACTGAAGCTGGAACAGCGACAGCTTAAAGATAAACTTCATGCGCGCACTCTCGAGCAGATTTTTATCGAAGAACGCATCTATAAGCGCATAGAGGAAATGAAGACCCGAGAATCCGTGGTGAAAGCAGTGATCGACGGTTTCAAACCATTTGCCATGAAGATCAAGCGTGATGTCACCGAAGAGGATGTTGAGCGGCTGCTCAAGATTCCAATCCGTCGTATTTCTCTGTACGATATCAACAAAGCTAAAAGGGAAATGGAGGAGATCGAGAAGCGGCTCAAAGAGATTGCCTACCATCTCAATCACCTCAATCAATACGCGATTGATTACATCTCGGGTGTCGCAGACAAATACCGGAGCCAATTCGCACGCAAGACGGAGATCATTTCGTTCGAAAAAGTCGACGCCCGGGAAGCGGCCCAGCGGAACCTGAAATTGAGATACGACCGTGATACCGGATATCTTGGACACGAAGTGAACGGCAACTTGTTGTTCGATGTATCTCAATATGATCGGGTTCTGGTCATCCGGAAATCGGGAGCTTATTCGGTCATGGACGCACCCGAAAAGACATTTGTCGACAAAGGCATGCTGTGCTGCGTGTTGGCCGACAAGGATACGCTCAAAAACACCGTTTTTACGGTAGTCTACCGCGACGACAAAACCGGATATCCTTTCATTAAGCGATGCAAAATCGAGCAGTTTATTCTAAACAAAGGATACTCGATAATACCGGATAACTGCACGCCGCTGAAGCTGACCACCGATGAAAACCTTGAAATCGATGTGACCTACAAGCCGAAACCTCGGCTTCGGGTTCTCGAGGAACGATTCTCGGTCAAGGAGTTTCTGGTAAAGGGTGTTCGGGCATCCGGCGTTCGGCTGGCGAACAAAGAGGTGAAGTCGGCAAAATTCGTGAAACCGGAATAGGGCGATCAATGATGTCCGGTGATATACCCTTGGGCTAACCCAATCTTGAACAAGAGGTGCCTGAAATGACACGCCTATCGATCTGCCTGCTCGGATTAGCGAATGCACTGGGATATCTCGTCGGATGTAACTACACGACGCCAACACTGTCTTTGGAAGTCACTGATCCGGGCCCCACGCAAATCACCGGATTACGCACCTGGTATATAATCGGAAACGAGATCGTTGAATCCCACGACACGTTGCGTGTGTGGATTTCCTGCGCACGAGAACCAGAGCAAACCACTGTCTTTCTCGACACCGTGCCCAGGGGTGAGGCGCGACGGATCGGAGACCGGTACATTTTCGAGTGCTCGGTCGATGAACTTTCTACCGGCGAACACACATTGGCGTTGGGCACTTCCGATTTCGAATCGCATTTCCTCTGTACTACTTTCTATCGATCCTACCCGCTCTACATCACTCTGACAAACGACTGGGAACAGGCCGACCAGCCGGACACCAGCTTTCACGTTCAGGAAAAATTGCACGAGCGATACCCCGGGCTGGTCAATACTTTCTTTGTCGGCCCTTATACTTTCACCGATTCTACCCTGAGCAGTGAGCGAAAAAGCCGCATTCGAGACTGGTTATTGCGAATGGAAACGACCTACGGAAACGAAATCGGACTCCATCTTCACCCTCGATGTAATTTTGTCGAACTCTCCGGTGTGGAATGCATCACGGATTCCTCTTATTTCCCCAACTACCCCGACGGTATCGATCCCGAAGGGTACTCTATCGGCTGCAACAGGTATCCGGAACAGGAATACCTGAGAATTATCACCTGCGCCGATTCCATTTTCGTGGCGAACGGCCTGAGAAAACCGACCTCGATCAGGGCCGGAGGATGGACCCACGACAAGGAGAATCTTCGTGCACTCCAGGCCGCCAACTACCTCGTTGACGGAAGCGGAGCAAATACCGAACGACTCCGCGACAAACTATCCCCCAGGCTGGAACACTTGCTGACGGAATACTGGGGAAGCATAACCGATCTGTCTCAACCCTACTATCCTCTCTTGAGCGAACCGGCACTGACCGGGGACACTTTCCTGCTCGAAGTGCCCAACAATGCGGCCCTTGCCGACTATGTCACCGGAGAGGAAATGATTGAGATATTCGAAGCCAACCGCCTCAAAGGCGGTGTGCTCCATTCGCCACGTCAGGTTTCTCTCGGGTATCACTCGGACAATGTGTTTCGGGACAGCCATATCTCACGGCTGCACACGGCATTGGATCACATCCAGCTATTCGTTGCGGCCGAAGACCGTGGGCCCGTGGTGTACGTTCGCATGAGCGACATGGCCGTGGCATGGTAGGTAGCCTGGGCGTATTCAACCAATGAGCAACGCAACCGAGGGCATGCCAGGCGATGTTTCGCGGCAGTTTCACGGTCCAGCCCTGCAGAATGCCGTGAGTTGATTACGAAACTTGGGTCAAGAAAGGCTGTTGTTGATTGTCATTGCTCGCCATTTCGGTGTTGCACGAAGGCTGATTACATCATTGGCCAGTATCAAAATGTGATCGAGCAACGGCAGATCCAGAGCTTTGCATGCGACCCAGATCCGCCGTGTAAGATCCCAATCCGGATCCGAGGCCCTGGGGCACCCTCCGGGGTGGTTATGAGCCATGATCAGGGACGCCGCGCCACACGAAAGTGCTTTTGATATGATCGCACGTGGATACACCGCACACTGATTGACCGTGCCCTCGGCAACGATTTGGGTTGTGATTACCCTGTTGGCCCCGTTGAGATACAGGACGGCGATGTACTCGTGCCGCTTCATTCCGAAATGGAATCGCAGGTAGTTATGCACGTGCTGTCGATTGGTGACCGCGGAACCTCGTTCGTATTTTTCACGAAGGCAGAACGAAGCCACTTCGCCGGTAAGAGAAAGCAGCGCCGCGGCTCGCGAACCGATACCATCGAAACCCCGCAGCTCTTCGGTAGGGGCATTGAGCACTTTCCCGACAGTCTTGTATCGACTCAGAAGTTCCTTGGCCATGCCCTTGGTGTCTCTTCGGGGAATGGCAAAAGAAAGCAGCAGTTCAAGTATTTCGTGGTCATGAAGGGCCGCTAGTCCGGCGGTGGTGAACCGCTCGAGAATGCGTCCGCGGTGTCCCGATGATGGTGTGTTCATACAGACTCCTTACCCCTGCCCGATGAACGCTTGGCGCGCCCTTGAGCGGAGGTTTCGAACAGTGTGAATAATGTCTCCCGTTCTCGATTACCCACATGGGAGAGGCGCCGTTGAAGACGCACGATTTACAGCGACGCAAAAGGCCGAATTCCCGTTACCATTCTATGCTGATCGATGCGGCGGTTATCCCCGCACCGACAGAGCAGAAAACGATTCGATCATTTTTCTGCAGGCCACGCTCGATTTCCTCAAGGGCTAGTGGAATGCTTGCACTGGAGGTATTTCCTACATGATCGATGTTCAGATAGAACCTCTCGAAAGGAACGCCGCTTTTCTGCGCGGCGGCTTTGAGGATCCTCCCGTTTGCCTGATGCGGCACTACCCAGCGCACGTCCGAGGGCTCCCACCCGCTTTTCGTGACGACCTCACGTATAAGGTTGGAGAAACTCTCGGTTGCAAATCGGAAAAGAGCGTACCCGTCGAGCCGAATGTACGGATCAACCTGGTCGCCACCATTGGGAAGATAGTACCCGGGAAACTCACGTCGGGCCATGTGAATTCCTTTGGCATCGGCCGTAATTATTTCTTCTCTGATAAACCGTCCGGTCGCTTTGTTACTCACGATCGTCGCACCGGCCCCGTCGCCAAACAGGAAATAGGTACCCTTATCGGTTTTATCTATCAGACGAGACTGCATGTCAACGCCGACCACCAGAATACTTGAGCCAATTCCCGCCTTTATCATGCTTTTGGCGACAACCAGTCCATACAACCAACCGGAGCAGGCGGCATTGAGATCGAAAGCCGGAATTCCGCGCAAACCGAGCTTCTGCTGAAGTATACATGCCGTCGAAGGCATGATCACATCGGGGGTGGTTGTGGTAACGATAATCCCGTCAATGTCATTTTTCGATACGCCCGATTTTTCGAGGACTTTGCGGGCGGCCGCGAGAGCCATATCGGAAGGCTTTTCGTTTTCATCCGCCCATCGTCTCTCGGAAATCCCGGTGACTTTGCGCATGTAGTCTTTGGTAACATCTGGAAATTCGCCGAGAAGTTCGTCGGTCCCGACAACTCGCGAAGGAAGATACCCCCCGATAGCCAGAAGGCCGATATCGTCCACACCAGACGAACTCGCACCGGCCTGCCTGGAGGCGGATACCGCGACAACCATTTCTTCGGTGTCCTGCTTTCCGGCAATAGGTATTTCGTTTTTCATTTCTTGATCTGAAGTCTCAATTTCTATGACCGGCTCTTCAAAAGAGACGGTATCACCCTCACTGTGGAGCAGCTCTACCACCGTACCGCTGCAAGGCGCCTCAAATGTGAAGTTCGCTTTTGCACTCTCGGCCTCTGCCAGGAGTTCCCCTTTCGCAAAGGCACTTCCGGGTGCGACATTCCACGAAACAATGGTTGCTTCCGCCTCCGCGGCGGCCTGTGCGGGAAGATAGAGCTTCGTGCGAAAAGGCTCGGTGCTCACCTATTCTCCTCCGATCATCGATTTAATTGCCTTACGAATTGTCTCTTTCGAAGGCAGGTACTCACTTTCAAGCTCTCGTGCGAACGGAACCGGAGTGTCCGGAGAGCTCACTAACCTGGGTGGACGCTTCAGGGAAGTAAAACATCGTCGAGTAAGTCGCCCGACAATGCCGTCTCCGAGACCTGCCGTCTCGCCGCTTTCCTGCATTACCAGGAGATTACCGGTTTTCTCAACCGATGCGGCAATTTCGTCAAGAGACAAAGGGTTTAATATAAATGGATTCCAGACTTCCGCGGAAACTTTGAGGTCGGATATCGCTCGAAGAGCCGCGTCGACCGAAGCCCCCAGGGCGACAATCGTAAGGTCGTCTCCATCGGTGTATTTTCGTGGACGCCATACCGCCTCAAGGTTTCCGTCGAACGAAATATCCCCTCCTTTGGTCCAGTACAATAGTTTGTGCTCAAGAATCAGACACGGATTGTCGTCATAGTGTGAAGCGACCAGGGCCTCGAACATTTCCTGAGTCGTCGCGGGATACAGAAGCTTCAACCCCGGGAACCGGGTCCACAAACCGTCGAATTCCCCAGAATGGAACGCACCCAGGGTAATTCCGCCGCCACAGGGCAAGCGAATCATGAACGGGGCGGGATTATGAGCACGATAGAACCATGTTCCCGCATTCAGTCCCACCTGAGTCACCGCTTCGGTTCCAAAATCAGCGAACTGAAACTCCATTATGGGCCGGGTACCGGTCTGTGATGCTCCCAGACAAAAACCGACCGTGGCCGATTCACAAATCGGGGAATCGATTACTCGATCGAGACCATACTTTTCCGACAAACCCTTGCACGTCTTGAACGCAGAGCCGTAGTGCCCGATATCCTGGCCGATCAGAAATGCCCGGCTATCATGCTCCAGCACATAATCGAGTGCTTTATTTACCGCGGCTCCCATTTTAAGATTTTTTGCCGAAAATGGTGCCACCTGCTGCGTTTCAGCCTTTGCATAGACGTCCCAGCCTACAATGACACAGTCGGGCCGAGCAACCCCGAGAGCACGTCGAAGAGCAGCCTGCCCCTCTTCGTCTATCTCTTTCTCAAGATCCCGAATCTGCTGTTCGTCGTATCCAGACACCTCCGCAAGCTTTTGACGCGCCTTGGGAAGGGGCTCCTCTTTAACCCATTCCGCAAGTTCGGCTGGATCGATGTAGTCGGCTTTGTCATAGGCGGCATGCCCTTTGAGCCTGAGGCATTCGCATTCCAGCAGGTATGGACTGGTCGTGTCTTCCATGTGCGCCATGGCTTCATACACCGCATTATACACCTCCCAGGCATCGGTGCCGTCGATAGTCCGCCCGGAAATTCCGTATCCCCGGGCACGATCGGAAAGGTGCGCACAGTTGTACTGAAGGCGAGTTGGGGTAGAAAACGCGTATTTGTTGTTTTGGACCAGAAAAAGAACCGGAACCTTTCTCACGGAGGCCAGATTGAGCGATTCGTGAAAATCTCCGGTGCTGGTACCACCGTCGCCGATTACCGCAATGCCGAAAACATCATCACCCTTCGATCGGGCAGACCAGGTCCCACCAACGACCAATGCCAGCATATTCCCCAGATGACTGATCATTGGGAATCGCCTGTTCGCGGCGTCTCCATAATGGACGTTACCTTCACGTCCCAAGGTGGGACTTTCGGCGTTGGCCATATGCTGACAGAGCACCGTATAAGGAGTGGTTCCGAAAAGCATATGAGACGCAAGATCCCGATGAAGAAACGAGACAACGTCCTTGCCCGGACGAAACGGCATGGCCATCCCCGCACTCGTCGCTTCACCACCGGAAGCGATGATCACGGTTCCCTTCACTAGTCCCTTTTTAAACAGTTCGGCCATTATTCGATCCAGACTCCGTGCCCCGTACATATAACGGTAGGCAATCGGATAGAAATCGACTTCTGCCAATCGGGTTGGATACCGAGGAAAATCGATAGGCATTTCCCACCTGGAGTAGTTTAGAGTTGAAAGAGGAACATCTTACCGGGACTATTCGGTCCTGATTGAGCGAATCGCGCACCCGCCGCCATGGAATTGGTCGTATGCCGTGACTTCATCCACAGCCGAACGCTTAACCCAAGTTTCGCAACCAACTCACGCGATTCGCCGCACATGAATCGGCGAGTTCGGATTTTACTCAAAGATATAGAAATATACTACATGGAGGTGGGATTCCGAACCGGTATATTCTCGGGGTCAGGTGTAGGAACAGGCCCGCGGGTCTGCTTTTCAGGCTCCGGAAATGTAACAGAAAGCGGACAAATGCCGAAATCTCGGCTCTGTGGGATCACAGCCAGCCCAGGTTTCGCAATCGACTAACCCAAGTTTCGCAATCAACTCACGGTCCCGCCGTTCGGGACGTAAGCTGTTGCACGATCTTACCGCCGAAAAAAGGATCCGAATTCCTTCTGCAGCGAGTTCAGTATCGTCTGTACCGCTCGTTTTTGATGCGATCGGTCCAACTCTACTCTGACTCGATTGTGAGGTCCCGAGAGGCGGCACCGAAAGGTTCTGCAATCGTCTTTTCCGGGGTTCATCGCCCCCCACACAAAGGCATCGAGACTGTCCTGGTAAATCTTGTCAAAGCGCCCCTCAATCGAACAATCAAGATACCCATCAGCGCCTATTCGACCTGATACCGTGACAGCAATAGGTTTGCCCCGCCCCGAGATTTTCTCCGAGACAAAAACCCCGTCTTCGATTTTGAATTTCCCGCCAATCTCTTCGAATTCGAGTCGCCGAAGCTGAGGAACCGCAATGAGTGTCACAACTGAATTCAGAATAGAGAGTTCCTCAAAGCACGCATTTTTGAGGCCGAACCGTCCTCTTCCGGACCAGTGTTTGAAATCCCGGCTCCCGGGACTCAACTCAATTTCGGCGTCGAGGTCCCCGCGCACTATTCTGCCGTCCGCGCCAAATTCCTTATGCAACTCTCCGAAATCGACTTCCTCGATTTCGATCCTTCCACTTTTTATATAAGATTTTTCGAAATCTCCGGCGAAGCGTGCGTGGAAATTCCCACTATACGCTTTTCCCTCCACCTCAAACTCCACCCGAGGCCAGGTGCGTCGAACACGCAAAACGATACTTTCACAGAGAACCTTTCCAGCCCTCGATGAGTCGGCATCCATGAGAATCTCGATATTGGCATCCGGTCCTTCGACGGGCCGCGCTCGTATTTGGGCATTGGAAAAGGTAATCGGGCCGTGTGCACCACCGTGATACCGTACTTGCGCATCCCTGAGAGTGGCATTTTTCACCCATTTCCCAACCAGGGCATCCACTTCACGCTGGTCTGCCCGCAGAACGGATGGTTTTTTCAGAACCCGATGAACACCTTTCAAATCACCTGCGATTACCCCGAATCGTGGTTTCAGCTCCATTGAAGACGCATTGATCTCCACTATACCTCCGCCGTCGACCGGAGCCGATATTCTCACCTCGTGGGCCTCGAATCCCCCCAGAAATGAAAGCGATCCCTCTCCAATTTCACATACCGTCCCCTCGGTGATCCCTTGAGAAACGACCGATTCCATGGTCGATGCAATCCTCGGGTGCTTCCATCTAATGAGAAATGCCGCGGCGATGAGCGACAAAATGGCGACAATCACCAAAAAACCAACGAGGCTTTTCAACATGTTTTCTTTCTTTCCGGCCATAAACGGTATCCCGGAACCCCAATAGCCGGGGCCGGGAAAAAATAGAAAAGGAACCGCACCCCCGCGATTCCCCTGAAACCGAGAATCTGTCCAGCCCGGGTCCGGTGCTCGGGACATCTACAGAATACGGCTTCCCGACTGCAATCATTTATTTTTACTTGGACTGAGAAGCTCTCGACTGCGAAACTTGGGTTAAAATGACAGATTATCCGACGAATTTCACTACTTCGAAACAGATCCTTTGACACCTTCCATGAAGCAAAGAAACAAAACGGTTTTGATCGCTTCCGCCGATCGCTATTTCATTTCCAAAATCGATGAAAACCTGTGTCTGGGCGATTACGAAGTCCGAAAGGCCGCAAGTCAGGCCGATATTCTATCCGAAATTGAGAAAACCCCCCCGGATATTGTATTCCTTGATTTCGAGAAACTGGATGTAGGCGAGTTCGACCTGGTAAACTATCTCAAAAGCAGGTCGTCCCGGTCCGAAATAATCATTCTGACCACTATCAACGAACTCGAGGAAGCCACCTATGCGCTCCGTCATGGGGCGTCATTCTACCTCATGAAGCCGGTTAGCTGTGAAGAAATCAAGTCGGTCATAGACAAAATCAGCACCAAAAGTGACCGGAATCGCGAATACACCGAACTCGAGAACCGTTTTTTTTCGGATCTCATGGGCGGCAATCCCGCAATGGAAAAGGTGCTCCGGCTCGCACGAAAAATAGCACCGACATCCTCAACCGTTCTCATCGGGGGAGAAAGCGGTACGGGTAAAGAATTCTTCGCGAAGATAATCCATCGACTCTCCGGACGCGAAGACGGCCGATTCACGGCTATGAACTGCGGCGCCATACCTGAAACATTGTTCGAAAGCGAGCTGTTCGGGCATCGGAAGGGAGCCTTTACGGGAGCGGATCGAGATAAGCCGGGTCTGGTCGAAGAGGCTCATATGGGTACGTTATTTCTCGACGAAGTTGGGGAACTCACCCCACAAGCACAGGTCAAGTTGCTCCGTTTTTTGCAGGAACGTTCATTTCGAAGAGTGGGAGACACTACCGATCGCACGGTCAATGTCCGCATTATTGCGGCGACAAATAAGGATCTCCCCACGCTCGTGGAAGAAGGTTCATTCAGAGAAGATCTGTTCTATCGTCTGAACGTATTCTACCTGCGTCTTCCCCCACTTCGATATCGAAGAGAGACAATTCCCAACCTCATACGTCTGTTCGTACATCGATACAACCAGCTTCTCGACAAAGACGTAAGCCGGATCAATCCCGCCGCCGAGGCTATACTCGCAAATTACGACTACCCCGGCAATGTCCGTGAACTCGAAAACATTGTCGAACATGCCGTGGTTCTTTCCGAGGGGAATGAGATCACCGAGCGCGAATTGCCGGAATTCATGCTGAAAGGACGCTTACTTCTCAATCCCCCCCGTACCAGAGTGAACGCCCCCGAATCCCCGGCCGAAATAATCACACTCCAGGAACTCGAGAAACAGCACATACAGAATGCTCTTCGGATTCTCGACTACAACTATACCGCAACCGCAAAAAAACTTGGTATCTCCCGATCGACACTCTGGCGCAAGATTAAAGAACTCGACATAGAAAAGACCTGAGTAATGAAAATACGAGTATACTACGAAGACACTGATTGTGGAAACGTTGTCTACTATGCGAATTACCTTCGGTACATGGAACGAAGCCGCACCGAACTCCTGCGGGACCACGGGATCGAGCTTTGCGAGTATCGGAAACAGGGGATTCTGTTCGCGGTTGTTGAGGCACATGTCAAATATCGACGGCCCGCCAAATACAATGACCTGCTCGACATTGAATCTACGGTATCCGATCTGTCTTCCATCAAAATTACGTTCAAGACGGAGATCCGCAAAGAGGAAGAACTTCTGGTTCGAGGCACCGTAGTGGTCGCTTGTGTATCCGCCGACAGTCGCGCCCGACGCATTCCCGACAAAGTGATCGGCATTCTGGAGAAGGCGCGGGGGGCGCGTCAATAGCGATCCTTTCTGCGACGCAACTCCGCGAAAACCGCGGCATTCTCGGCGTTTTCCATCCCTAAAGCAGCCTTTACGCCCTTTTCACGAACCCGCAAAAAAATGTTCGTTCTTTTTTCTTCGCCTATTGTTGAGGGCACCGTTGGTCGACCGTTTCCACGGAGCTGCCTGGTTTCTTTTAGCCTTTTCACAAGCGAGGTGTCCTCGGGCAGAACGGTAAGAGCAAAAGACAGGTTCTCTTCGGTGTATTCGTGACCACAGTAGACCAGGGTTTCATCGGGAAGCCCGGACAAGCGTTTCAAAGAGCCCCACATCGCCTGGTGATTACTCCCGAAAATTCGTCCACAGCCGCCGCAGAAGAGGGTGTCGCCGGTGAACAAGGCGTTCATTTCGGGAAAAAGAAAACACAGTTGGTGCTTACTGTGCCCCGGAGTATGAAGTACATCCATCGCCAACCCGCCGAAATCCAGCTCTTCTCCTTCATGAATTTTTCGGTCGATTCCCGGTGTGTTCTTCGGACCAAGGACCTCGGCATCGAACGCTCGTTTGATTTCAGGCGCACCGGCGAGATGATCATTGTGATTGTGGGTCAAAAGCACGGTTGTTATCCGCAACCCTCTCTTGTGTGCGAACTCCGAGACAGGTGCGGCATCTCCCGGATCGACGACCAGAGCACTCGAGCCGATAACAATGACATAGGCATAATTGTCCTTCATTATCTGAATTGTCTCGATATCGGCCATTGCTATTCCTTTCGAAGAGGATTCCTCGTTTCGTACGACAAAACGACAGTTCGGCGCAGAAAAAAAAGCCTTCGTGCGCAAACCGGGGCGAATACATCGCGGGGCCTCAATCCTCGCTCCCGCACACCATTGCGCAACAACCACGTTTGAGTTTGGAAAAATACACTTTAACCCAGGCTTCGCCCCAGGCGGAATCGTGATTTTTGCGTAGTGCGCGCTTTCTTCGCTCAGAATCGCTCAACTTAACCCAAGTTTCGCAACCAACTCACGGCATTCTGCGTAAGCGGTTCTCAGTCTGCGAAACTTGGGTTAGGTAAAAAAGATTTGGAGGTCGACAAACAAGGGTTGCGCACCTTAATTAAGTCTATAACGGATTCTTTTTCAAGCGAGTTTGCCGGGAGGCAAGTGGGCCTTTGTCGATCACATGAACGGCGTTCTTGCTCTGGACCTTTCGGATCTCGATGATCCCGGCGAAATAAAAATGGACATATCTATCGGCAGCATAATACTGAGCGGAAAAGAATACAATAATCGCATTGAACAGATCGCCCCGCGGTATCCGTATGTATATGTCCCCATGACCCGGCGGGGGGGCAAGCGGATAATCCGGCAAATAGTTCAAAGTTTCGATCCGATATTGCTCCCAAGAATATCCATCTCATACAAATTCGCCACAAAATCACATACCAGATTGAGTTTTCCGGCGAATTGCCTATTCCGGTTTGTCTGAGAATAGCCGGACACGAACTGGACGGTAGACACTGTTTTGTTTTTTGCTTTCAGGTGTTCGATACCCGGTATACAATCCTGATCGCCCGACAGAAGAACCGCTACATCGTAGTTGTCCAGCTTGGTAATCATATCCACCGCCAGAGCGGTATCGAGCATTTTTTCCGAGAGTCCCTTTCTCAGCATATCGACTTTCCAATGTCCGCACTCAATTATGTCGATAAAGTCTGTACTGTTGCGCACCCCATGGTGGAATCGCTGTATCCCTGAAAGCAGCCTTTTCTTTTCGGAATACCACAGCTCGATTTCCTCGAACCAGATACGAAGCGCACAGTCGTATTGCGTTTCCTTTGCGTTTTTATTTTCGGTCTGTCCGGCAAGGGCCATATACATTCGTTTCACGTCGCGATCGGCGTTAAAACGGTCCTCAAGGTGTTTTCTGGCTTTGTAGTCGTTGAGTTCCCAGTCGTCCATGCTTCCAATTTCGTACCAATACACCCGTCGAAGCTGACAAAGCGGGAGCTGAGTCGCGCCGAGGAACGACCGTTTCCATTCCATCACGGTTTGAGAAAAAACATAATTGAAAAACGCCTGGTAGTCGTCGATACGAACACCCATATTCTGCAGTGATCCGGCAAGATTGGAGCCGTCCACAAAAATTGCAAATCTGACCATCCGGCCTCCCTTGGTTTAATGATTTGGATGCAGTGCAATGGCGATTCAGAGCGGCGGCCGATGTCCCCTGATTGACGGGCTCGTTTACTTCCACCGGGACACGACTGGACGATACTATCGCTCTAAACGTCTGTACTTTACTCGATGCGGCTGAACGGCCTTTTCCCCCAATCGGCGTTTTCGACTTTCTTCGTACTCAGCATAGTTTCCCTCGAACCATACGACCTCACTGTTCCCCTCGAATGCAAGAATATGGGTAGCGAGACGATCGAGAAACCACCGATCATGAGATACGATCACGGCACATCCGGCGAAATCCAGCACAGCCTGCTCCAATGCCTGAAGCGTCTCGACATCGAGATCGTTGGTCGGTTCATCGAGAAGCAACACATTTCCGCCACTCTTGAGCAGTTTCGCCAGATGCACGCGGTTGCGTTCGCCTCCGGAGAGAACGCCAACCGGCTTCTGTTGGTCCGAACCGGTGAAATTGAATTTTGAAACATACGCTCGCCCGTTTACCTCGGCCGATCCCAACATGATCTGATCCTTTCCGTCACAGATCTCTTCGAACACAGTATTTTCTCCAGTCAGGGAATCCCTGCTCTGGTCGACATAGCTAAGCTGCACCGAAGGGCCTACGGTCACGCCCCCGCCGTCGGGCTTTTCCTGCCCGGTAACAATTCTCACAAGCGTCGTTTTGCCGGTCCCGTTTGCGCCGACAATGCCAACGATTCCGGCGGGAGGAAGATTGAAGGTCAGGTTCTCGAACAACAGTTGATCGCCATAGGATTTTGTGAGCCCCTCCGCTTTGATCACAACATCGCCAAGACGAGGGCCCGATGGAATCACTATTGCCGCACGTTTCAACCGCTCGGGTGTTTCCCGACTGAGCAAATCCTCATACGCCCGAAGTCGCGCTTTGCCTTTGTCCTGCCTGGCCTTTTTGGACATTCGCACCCACTCGAGTTCCCGTTTTAAACGCGACTGTCGTACCGATTCCTCTTTTTCTTCCTGAGACAACCGTTGCGACTTTGCCTCGAGCCATTTGCTGTAATTTCCCTCGAATGGAATACCGCGGCCGCGATCGATCTCCAGTATCCACCCAACAACATTATCGAGAAAGTAACGGTCATGAGTGGTAAGAATAACAGAGCCGGGATATTCACGAAGGTGACGCTCGAGCCAGGCGACACTCTCGGCATCCAGATGGTTCGTTGGCTCGTCGAGCAGAAGCAAATCCGGTTTTTCCAACAACAACCTGCATAGTGCAACGCGACGACGCTCCCCGCCGGAAAGTTTTCGCACGTCTGCATCCGGCGGGGGCAACCTGAGAGCCTCCATTGCAATGTCCAGCCGGCGATCCAGTTCCCAACCTTCAACGGCATCGATTTTATCCTGCAACTCCGCCTGACGATCCAGCAGCTTCTGCATTTCGTCGTCGTCCATGGGCTCGGCGAACTTCATGGATATGACCTCGAATTCATCGAGCAGATCACGCACCTGTTTGACGGCCAGATCGACATTCCCTTTGACATCGAGTTCTTCGTCCAGATTCGGCTCCTGCGGCAGGTATCCGACGGTCCGACCTTTCTCGACCCATGCCTCACCGTCGTACTCGGTATCCATCCCCGCCATAATCTGCATTAACGTACTTTTACCCGAGCCATTAACGCCGACGATCCCTATCTTGGCTCCATAATAAAAAGAAAGTGAGACATCTTTCAGTACTTCTTTCTTTCCGAATCTTTTTGTCATGCGATGCATGTAATAGACAAACTTCTGTGGTTCTTCGGCCATCAATCACAACCTCTCACATTCGGTTTTTGTTCTGAATTCGTCGGTTCCAGGGAGAGACTCGACTAGTTCAGGTTTGTAATTCCGTGCAGGCGGCTTTCATATTGTTTCATCAGGTCATCCGGGCGTACACAAAATACTATTCGTCGATCGGAATAATCGCTTAATCCTGGTTTCGCAGATTATTGCGCGGCGCCTTTAGGCTCAAGTTTCGCAGTCGAGAGCGAGCAGTATGCGTAAGATGTTGTGCGAGATTGACTTAGAAAAAGTGCAGATGTATCCGGGGAGATACCTTGAGTCCCGTTCGGCGGGACCGTGAGTTGATTGCGAAACCTGGGTTAGGCGGATGACATGTTTTCTCATCGTTTTTGGAGTCGAGGATAATCAAGCCCAATGCCGCTTTGGGCACTTGGGGCTTCATTGTTCCCGGCATCCGGATAAATGTCGAACCGGGTGATACCACCCGAAACAAAGCTCTACCGGGAGCGAGCAGAAAAACACCCTCCCGCCCTCAGGAATCATGACAACTCCTTATCGACGAGAGGGCATCATGTTCAGTGGTTCCGCGGGGCTCACTTACCGCGCCCGTTCCTGTCATCGGAATCTTCGTCCCAATCATTCTCGAAACCAACCGGCCTTCGGGTTCTGTGGAGTAGCTCTCTGACATTCTCCTCATACTCAATCCTGAAGGCGTCGAACAGCAAAGAGATATACTCTCTCTCGCATTTGTCACTGCAGAAGGGAAGTTCAACATAGTCGCCGGATCCGCGACTTATCCTCACATAATACACTGCGTCCCTTCTGCAGAAGGTGCATGCGGAAATAGACATACACACCTCCACACAAGCATTGTAAGTAGGCAAAAAAGGACAGCAGGTGTTCCGGACAAACCCGGATCACACTCACACCGGGGAGCACATAGCTGTTTTTACGGCTGAAATGCACTTGGTAGGATCCGCAATGATCAGAGCCGGATCGAGCCCGAACCATCCGAATGGCGCCATGCAGTGGCTTCTCTTATTGCAGAGAGAGTTGCACGAACCTACAATATACGTATGTGCGGCGGGAATGCGAAAGTAACTGTATTCAACGGCTGTGGCGATTGCACATTTCCCCGTCGCCGGGGATTTGCAGTTCAAAAAAAACGCCTCTTTTCGGCACCGTATGCTGAGTTGTATATTTCAGCCAACATTTGGGGTTAAATACACAGAGAATGCGCGACCGCTGCCTTTCCGCCACCGATATCGGTTTGGTATTATGAAAGCCCCATCGGCAATACCTGTAAAATCCGAAACAATGTGAAATACCCATCCGGGTTCCGGAGACCAACCATTCATGCAACACGGCAAATCACCTTCAGACATTGTGTATGATTTCACTTTCGGCGATCTGAACTCAGTCGCCGACCCTCCTCTGCGTCGACGGGTCGGGGCTTTTCGTGCGGCCGGGTTGTGCGGAATGGTCATCCTGCTGGTTTTCACCGCCGTGGACATTGTTGCTGAACGGATCGATCGCATACTATTCGACGCATTCGCCCTGGTGGCGGTATTCGCCGTTTTCACGGTCAGTCGTCGGTTGAAACGCTACGTCTCCGCAAACAGATTGACCATCCTGCTTACCGGTGTCGTTTTTCTCGGGTTTATAATTCAAGGGTACACAGGAGGTTCGGATACGCTATGGTCGCTCCTGTTTCCTCTTCTTGCTGTCGTGCTTCTGGGTTACCGTGACGGAGGCATTGCCGCCGGGTTGTACCTCCTAATTGCCTCGACCGCGGTCTTCACCAATGGTTTCGGGCTCAGCCCCACCGTGTATGATTTCGGATACGGCCTTCGGTTCGCGGCATCATTACTGTGCATTACGGTGATTTCTTTCTACTATGAACGATTACGGGACCTGTCGCAACGAAAAGTCGAGGATTCGTCTCTGGCATTGGGGCAAAGCGAAGAGCGATTCCGGCGCCTTTTCGAGGAGTCTTACGACGGTATTATCGTTTCGGATCGAGACGGAAACATCGTGGATGTAAATGCAATGGCCTGTCGGCTCCTCATGTATTCGCGTGACGAACTGCTTCAAACCGATATCGGGACAATCTACACGCGTGAAGAAGAGCAGCATTCCACCCGCGCCTTTCGGTCCACGGTTCGAGACGGATCTCTAAGATATGAGACCATATTCAGAAAAAAAAGCGGCGATGAAATGCATGTCGAAATCAGTGCCCAGCTTGTCCGCGTAGGGGAGACTCACCTGATCCAGGCAATTTTCCGTGATATAACGGCTCGAAAAATACGTGAGCATGAAGCCAATGCACAGGCACGCGCACTCGATTTCCTTATCGGCTCCGCAATAGACTTTCTCAGTCTGCCGGCGGCCGACGATTCGGTGTACGATCACCTGGCCGACGGTGTCGCCCGGCTGATCCTTCATTCGACGGTCATCGTCACTACGATAAATGAACAGAACAATACCGTGACCGTGAAAGGTTTTGCCGGGATAGAGGACGAATTGTACTACCGGATCGAAAGTGTCATGGGATTCAGCCCAAAGGGGAAGTGTTTTCAGTTCTCGCAGCGGCTGCGGAGCTTCTTCTCGATGGACCGGTTTGCGTTGTTTCCCGGCGGGTTCAATGCGGCTACTGAGGATATCTTTTCCGAAGAGACCCAAAACACGCTTCACCAATTGCTCAGCGTGAACCAATTGTACGGAATGGGCCTGGTGCGACAGGGAGTTCTCGTCGGCGGGGTTTACGTGCTCGTCCGGGACCCGAATCCCTCGTTCAATTCGGATCTCGTGGAAGCCTGCATTCGTCAGGGCGCCATCGCATTACACCGTCATTCACTGGAATGCGAACTGCTCGAGGCGCGAGATCAGGCCGAAGAAGCAAATCGGACGAAAAGCAGATTCCTCGCCAATATGAGCCACGAAATCCGCACGCCGATGAACGCCATTATCGGCATGACCGAACTGGCGCTTGACTCTTTGATCGATCCGGAGCAACGAGCGCTTCTTACCGATGTGAAGCAGTCCGCATATACTCTTCTGGATATTCTCAACGATGTACTGGACCTGTCGAAAATCGAATCCGGTAAACTTGACCTCGTGAACGAACCCTTTTCCATCCGGGAGCTTGCCGATGAAATTTCAAACCTGTTCCGACCACAGGCCGGTGCAAAGAATCTCCTGTTTCAGTCGACTATCGGGGAGGAAGTGCCGGACCGGGTTGTCGGTGATGTAAGACGTATTCGACAGATACTTATCAACCTTCTCGCCAACGCCGTCAAGTTTACCGAGAAAGGCGGCGTCCGTCTCTCGGTCGACACCGACGGGGATTCGTTTTCCGTAACCAACGACCAGATCCGCCTTCTGTTCAGAGTCACCGATACCGGCATCGGCATTCCGAATGAAAAAGTCGATCGAGTATTCGAAAGTTTCACGCAGGCCGACGACTCCCTGGGAAGACGATTTGGCGGCAGTGGGCTGGGACTCGCTATTTCCCGCCAGCTTGCCGCAATGATGCAGGGAGAGTTGACGGTTGAAAGCCTCGAAGGCAACGGCAGCACCTTTACCTTTGAGGTGGTACTCGGGCGCATTCGGGATACCCGCCCGCCTAAATCGAACTATTCAGATTCCCCGTTTATAAATACGGATACAAACGGAAAACTTCGCGTACTGATAGCCGACGACAATGAAGCCAATCGTCGTGTCCTCGGCAAGCTCCTGCTCAGACTGGGGCACGACGTCGTGGAGGCGATCGACGGAGAAAAAGCGGTTGCGCTCTGTGCCGAAAAAATGCCGGATATCATTCTCATGGATGTCCAGATGCCGGTGCTTAACGGTCTTGAAGCCGCCGCACGGATCAGATTGGCCGGAAACCGCAATGTCCCGATTATCGCGCTGACCGCACACTGCATGCACGAAGACCGCGTTCGCTGCGAAGCCGCCGGCATGACTGATTACCTGGGAAAACCCTTCGACCCGCGGAAGCTCATTGAGCTTTTGAATCAGTACGGGGGGAAGGCGTGAGGGCGTTTACGAATGTCGGAGCGCAAGACAATACAACCATCGGCAAATGAAGCATCCAAAACGCTTTTCGACCAAACGGTCGGCATACCAGACCGAGTCGCTTCCGAACTGACCCCTTGCAATACATCCCGGATCGGATCCGCGCGGGTTTTTCATCGAAAAGAACGGCATGAAGAGCCATTGCCCGGCGCGGGCTGCCGTTCAAATCCCTGGCCAGACTTCGACAATCGACTCCCGGTCCCGCCCTTCGGGACCGTGAGCTGTTGCACGCTATCGGCTGCCGGAGTCGGGCCGGAGCATGTTTTCCGTTTCAGCGGAGAGCCCCATGGCATATCGGTCCTCGATATTCCAGGTCGCGACAATATCGCCCCCAAAGAAGAACCCGCGGCACAACAAGCTTGGTACGGAGCCGCATTTTAGAGGGAACTTCGATCACCGCCGCGAAAAACGCATCACAATCCGAAGTATGTACCAGAACAGCAACGCGACTGAAGCAAACAGTTCGAGCGCGGCTCCGACATATCGGTCGGTTGAGTAATGGTGGATGATTTTCGACGTATCGTACAGGATTGCTCCACCGGCCAGTGCGACCATAAACACCGAGAAAGCCAGGCCGAGCGTAAACCCGAAAATGGTTCCGGCAACAATTAACCCTATGGCCACAAACCCGCCGATTGTCAGTGCTCCGCGCAGAAACGAAAAATCTTTGCGGGTGGAGAATGCGATAAACGTCAGGGACAGAAAAAGTAATCCCGTAATGGTAGCCGCCGTCGGGAGAACATCGGGCGAAGAGTAATAGGCTGCAATGTAGAGAATCGGGACGAAAATGATCGCTTCGGCCAGGACATAGAGCCCAAGCCCGATATACTGCATCGAGCGAGATCCGGCGTTCGCCGCCATTCCGCGGGCCAGCCATCCGGCCGCGATGAATCCTCCCAGAATCATCAACCATCCATAACTGGATCCGCTTATGAATTTCAGCATCGCTTCGGCAAGCGGCGACTGTATGAGGTAATACTCCAGCACCACGAACAATCCGACCGCTCCGGCCAGATGACCGTAGGTCCTGCGAATAAACTGCGATCGTTCATCAACCGAAGCATCCGCGACGGGAAATGACCGAACCTGCTCGTATGTCGTGTTCATGTCCAGCTCCTTTCGAGGAGTGAAAGCGAACTCCAGGGAATAAATGAGTTAATCAAGGAGTCATACAGCATACTCTTTGCAGCCTCCCCGGGCTCGGGCAGAAAAACGGAATGCCTGAGACGTTGCCCCGGCATTAATTAAGTAGTGTCCGTCCGAAAAGTCCTGTTTTCGCTCGGATTGATGAAGCAAACCGGCGATTTCAGCCTAAAACGGGCGCTTCGACAGGCTCAGCGTCCGTTTTAGGGACTTTTCGGACAAGCACTAAGTATACAATTTGGCGAAATTGACCGTAACGAACTCTTTTGCCACGGCGATGGTGTTCCACGCATAGAAGCCACGAGACAGGGTATAAGCATTACCCGTTGGATACCTCCCATCCCCATCACCTTCGGGAAGCGTAAATTCCCCGGACCGCACCGGTTATCTTGATGTATGCCGCCGCCCCTCGACGAAAAGTGACGTCAATCCGGTCACCCGAGGCCCGATTTATTCCAACACCGGACTCTTCATCGATATAGTACAGACTCTCGGCATTCTCTTCTATTGTAAGGTGCTCCACATTACGGTTATCGCCGAAGGCCATTTCCATTTTCTTGCCGGACGCCTCGTTGGCCATACCCGGATCGTTTTTGCCGTAATAGCGGCTCTCAACATTACCAAAAGCCCGTATCGCCGTCAGACGCCCTTCTTCGGACAGCTCCATGTACAGACTGTCACCGTTGATATCGGTAATCATGGTGTCGGCGCCGGCAGCTTGGCCGTACTCGTGGTGAGAAGCGTGAGCGTTACGCATGACAGAAACACCACTGAGGACTTCTTTCTCGAAAAAGATATCGATCGAATCCCCCTCAAGATAATCATCATCATAATTGATGTCGGGGTCTTCACGGAGCGCCGCCTTATCCATATCCGTGAAATAGTGAGCCGTTTGACAGGTTCCTTCGAGCAGTCCTTTGAGAATACGCACCGTGCCCTTAGCGGTGGCAATCCGCGTGGAGTCGCTATATTCCATAGTTTCGGAGAGTATTTCCATTGTATCGTTGGCCAGACTATCGTACCGGAAAAATCGAGGCTCTCTATCAAGGAAAAGATACTGTTTCCCCATATCGAACCACCCCCGTTCGGCAAGAATACGCACCCGACGACCATCGTCCAGGAAATCGATGCTACCTTGGGCGTAGATTCGGTCCTCGGACCGACGGATCTCCATTGAATTGCAGGTAAGCGTCTGATTCGGGCGGACGATTTTTACGTCGTTGTGGAACTTGGCGATGCCTTTACCCCGATACCAGGTCGCCTTATTGGCGTATATTTCGGCGTCTTCGTAACGAAAATGAACATTCCCGACCAGGACGCTTTTGAGAGTGCCGCCGGAGAACTGGTTTTCATTATAGTCGGCATTGACCAGAACGAGCGGAGAGGATTGGGCCCTAGCGGAAGAAGGTGCCAAACCCCAAACAAGGAACACAAAAAAAGAACTATAGCTCAAGACCCGCATTTTGAAACAGCTTTCGTGTACTGATTGAAATATCTGATAGGAAACAGTGGCAATTGACCTCATCAAAACCCCTCGTCCGACTCGGCGCGTTCTCTGAAATTGGGGAATTCGCCGCTTGCGCCTTTGGTGAAGGTGAACGATTCAAACGTCTCGGTTGCGTCCAGACCTCTCCCCCGAAGAACGTCACCGGAAGGGTGCTGGATTTCGACATGATCATCGGAAGTCACCCGCTGTGACTCTCGGTTCCACTCAAGTGATTCGCTTCGGATGACCAGATTGTCCCGTCGTTTCACGTGGACATTACCCCAGACATAGAATTCATCGCGCCCGGTGGAAGTTATTCCCGAATCGGCCAGAATACGGGATACTTTTTCACCAGTCGAATCGAAGACATCCAGATCAACGGGAGCAAAGATCATTCGGGCCGTATCGCTCATGCCCTGACGCATATTATCGGTTTTCAGTATAAACTGAACCATATCACCGTCGTAGAAATACATCGTGGACTCGCCGAATTCCCGAAACGGCGCTTCCACCTCTTCATTGGATTGCGGGGCAAGTTTTTTTTCTTTTCCGCAACCGCTCATCACAAGAGCCGCCGCCGTCCAAATAACCATCAAAAAAAACAACCACCTCGGCTTTTCCCGACACAATTCGGTCACTGATTTCCCCAAAATACTCCCATTTCCTGTAGTGTACACGACCTGACCCAAGTTTCGCAACCAACTCACGGTCCCGCCGAACGGGACTCAAGGTATCTCC
>CAYFVL010000035.1:0-29259 GCA_964346405.1 uncultured Fibrobacterota bacterium | reverse complement strand
CGGGCTGAAGGCCCGGGAAGGACAATGCCACGCCATCCCCAGCCCTGAAGGGGCGAGACATATTTGTTTTTAAACGACGAATCGCGGCGAATCCAGCACGAGCCACGCGCAAACCAATTTATGTTGCGCCCCTTCAGGGCTGAGGTTGCGTTTTGCCGGGATTCTATCCAGGCCTTCAGCCTGGGCTGGTATGTCAGAGCCCTTCAGGCCCTTTTCAAAACGCCGCCACCAGCCCTGAAAGGGCGGGACATATTTGTTTTTAAACGACGAATCGCGGCGAATCGATTACGCGCACGCGCAAACCAATTTATGTTGCGCCCCTTCAGGGCTGAGGTTGCGTTTTGCCAGGATTTTACCCAGGCATTCAGCCTGGGCTGGTATGTCAGAGCCCTTCAGGCCCTTTTCGAAAACGCCGTTACCAGCCCTGAAGGGGCGCCACATACCAGCCCCGGGCTGAAGGCCCGGGTAGGTCGAACGCTTCACTGATGCCGAGGCTCACAAAAAAACGACGGCCTGGAAAAATCCGGGCCGTCGTGATGAAATTTCAGTCGTGCGCTTTGTTTTCTATCGATTCACGATTACCGGAAATGCCAGCCGTTTGGCGTCCCCCGTCATCTCGACAACATACATGCCCGGCGCTACGTCGGTCGTAGAAATTACCGCGCGTTTTACGTTGTTCTTGGCTGCGCTGCGTACGCATGCCCCGCGAGCGTTTATGAGGTTCATTGTCACGCGATTCTGCGTGTTCATGAATACTCCCTCAAAACCACCGGCGGACAGGGTGTACATTCTGGCATTTCCCGTAACATGCTTGCGGTGTGCCAGGTTCCGGGTTCCAACGGTTATTGCGGCCGATTTGAGCGTAGTATTTGTATCCGGGGGAACATAGTCCTCCTCTATGTAAGCATAGAATGTCCCGATCTTCGTATCATCGATCTTCAGATAGCTCGGATTGGATACATCCGCCATGTTGTACAGGTATGGAGTCTTGTTGTCACCGTGGTACTTGGCAAAGACGAACCAGGGATTGGTGGCAAACATCGCCTTTATTTCGCCTTTGTCGTTTGGTTGTACAAAGTGGGTTACATCCATTTCCGGCTCGATATGCCAGCCTTCGTTTTCTATCTGGACGTACGTTCTTTCAAACGGACGTTCTTCGAAATCCGTGGGATACCTTCTGATGTAAACTTCCGTATGGTTCCTGCCAGCATGCAAGAGACAGGCGTAGAAGAAATGGTCCGGCTTTGCAGGCGACATATGAGCATTACAATAGCCGCCTTTGCGTGCATCACGTGCCCAGTCCTTATTCTTACTGTTCATGATCAAATTGTTTGATCCGAAATAGGAGCCAAACCACACATAGTTGCTGATTTTTTTGTCAGCATGTATCCCCGGGGTCTCCAACTCGATCATTCCATGCCCATCATCTTGCGCACCCATGTATTTACCGTCTCCGGAGATTCCCCCCCCCATGGAATAGTCTGCACTGTGGATTAGGGTACAGATTGCACCGACCTGCATTTCCGGGCATTTGCCTTTCCGAGCGATCCAATTTCCCCCAAACCATACCGAATCAGTCACAAACTGAGTGTCTTCGAAAGTCTCACCGTTATACTCCAGTTTAGTCTCGAGTGTCATGATACCGCGGAGCGAGGGCGTGAAGCTTGGGTACCCACCCTCGAGTGAAGTGATTTCCAGAATCTCGTCCACCTTCCAGGTGGGACACTCAAACATTTTCATGGGATCCCCCACCTTGGCAAGAGGATTGAACGAGATTTCCTGGGCCATGTGATCATTTGTGCCTTGAGCGACATACACGATGTAGTGTTTGCCGGTGGACTGATCGACATACCAGCTTGGAGTGGATTCGTGACCGTTTCTATCAAGCTCCAGCGTCTCCTGAGTGTTCTCTTCCAGCTTTGCAACATATATTCTGCCGCCGGCCGCGTATGCGATATGCTCACCATCAGGAGAGACTGTCAAATCCCTCTCTCCTATGTTACCATCAAGAGCTACACATACCCTCCGCACGAGTGGATTCTCCTTCAAATCAACGAAGTAGACGGTGGATCCGTTATTGTCTACCGTATAGACCAGTTTTCCTTCCACCGGATCGGAGGTGCTGCCTCCCACAAATCCCTGCAGTTCGGCGTAATCCACCAGAAGCTCCGCCTTCGGGGCATTCAGGAATGCACAGGAAAAGAGGATTACTGCCCAAAGAATCGGATTTCGTGTTTTATACATCGGTTGTTCTCCTACGGTCTCAGGGTGAAAGGTCCGGTAATATCGTAATTTTCCTTATGGTCATATTCATGCACTCTTAGTATGCATTGGTCGGAGTTTATCGGATCACCACTGTCGTCGGTCTTGAATAGTACAATGGCGCTCGTGACATCCATATCCAACGACTCATCCATTATGACCGACCTGAAATCCGCTCCCATATTCCAACTGATATCGACCAGAAAGCCATTGGTCACCCTACCGGTATCAGCCACCCACTCGACCTCGATATCGTCTTCGTGACTGAAAACCTTTCCGGCGAGATTGTTGGTAATACGAATAAACTTGTTCTGAGTGAAAGTATCGGATACTGCTTCCGCCGGTTTGCCGCCGTTTTGGGCGTGTATTTTGAGCAAGGCCCTGGGGACCACATCCTCTGTAACCACGTATTTGTAGTTTCGTGTGTCCGGCGGCAAGACGGTCGGGGTTACGGTTGAGTAGGTTGTACCGGTGTCGATACTGAGCAGCACCTCAAAACCCTCCTCGGGATCTGAGGATGCAGTCCACTGGAGTTGAAGCGTATCGCCTTGATAATACCATGGACTCTCGATGGTACTGCTCACCTCAAGTGTAATATCCTGTGTAATATCCTGTGTAGTATCCGTCGGGTTATCCTTCTGGTGCGGGTCCGAAGGACCGGAATCCTCACAGCCGTACATGACGACCAGTGACAGAAGAAACAAACCAGAAATACAAAAACCACAAAACTTCATTGTGGGCGTCTCCTTCAAAGGCGGGTATATCCGCCGGTACTGCCGTTGGAGTCAATCCATTCAATAAGTGTGACCCCGGTCCGACCAGAGTCTGTCAGAATCGGCAAAAAGGTATCCCGGCCAAATACGAACAAAGCATTGGGTGATCACCTTAACCCAAGTTTCGCAACCGACTCACGGCTGCGAAACCTGGGTTAAACGGATGCTCACCCAATCATTAATAAATCCTATTATTCGAGAACACGATGCCCTCACCAGTCCTTTCTCAACTCGACAGTCGAGCGGGTCCGGCTTCCCTTTTCAGGCACAACTATCTGCACTGCTCCGGAAGGACGACCGTTTACGGGCAACGCCCTTCCCCGGATATCGAACGCGGCAACCGGCCGACGCCGCCGGGTGATTTGCCCGGATTGACGGACTGCTCTACCATGGCTGACCGACGTTTCCTCCATGACTATGTCGTAATGCTCCTGATCTACGACATAAATCAGGGCAGGACGGGTCGTAACGATTTCCCCGCTCTGGAATTCGATCTGCAGAGTGATGAACTGAACACCAGGATTATTCAGAGTAACTCTCGAGTTGTAAAATCCGTACAAGTTTGGTTTCACCTCACTCAGCAATTCGGCCCCTTGATAAAATCGGAGTATTTTCATATTACTATAGTTGATATTCCCGATTCTGCCGACGTTGAATGTGAGGGTAGTGCCGACCGTGACGATCTTGTAATATTTGCCATTCACTTTTCCGAGATGATAGGGTCGAATTGGTGAAGTTATCATAAGGTTTGCCTGCCCGGGAAACTTGTAGGTGGTAGACATACCCCCGACCCAGGACTCCCCCTGATCTTTCTGGTTCTCGGTGGGATGTCGGCTCGAATAGGCACGCCAGAGCCAGGCCAACTCCCTGGTTGGGATGAATGGCACCCTGCTGGAGTCACCCGAGTACTCATCGAGGGGCATAATGTCCGGAAACAGCATATTTGTCGAATCATACCAATGATCCGGATTTCCCGTCCAGGCCTTCGACTCGTCCAACGGAACAAGATCGACGATGCCGTCAATCGGGGTTTCGCCCTCGGGTAAACGAAGTTTAATCATCCTGTCAAACCAAACCCATTCAAAATCCCGGATTGAATAATATCCATGTCCCCACCCCCACATTGGAACATAGGCGATCTGTTTGCCCGCACTCCGATGGCTCTGGATTCTACCGGGAATGGCGCGAATACCGGGATACCCGGCGCTGGTCTGGCCCTGGCCGCATTCAGCGCTGTGAAGAATGGGTATTCCGGCGGGATGATCTTCTTTTGCCCGAACGGGTTGTCCCGAACTGACGGTGATTGTTCGTTCGGGCCACCACTGCATAACATGCATCGGTTCGTCTCCATGACGGGAGAAGCCGTGAATGATAAACGGCGCGTACTTAAGCTCAGGATGCCCGGAGGCTTCGGCGGCTTCATTGAACATCTGATCCCAGTCGACTTTTTCCATGCTGGAATTGCAGGGCCACTCATTATGGTTTATGTGCGCGAAACCCCACATTGCACACATATTACTCCAGTCGTGATCTATGGGCTTTTCGGCGATCATTATTCCCCGCAAGGTGTCGATACCGTCGGGAATCCAGACGGTTTGGTCACACATACCCACCTGGTAGGTAGTTCCCGGCCACGGAGTTTGATCCTCCCCGCTGAGTGCCATAGAGCTTGTCACCATGATGATGACAGTACACAGTATACCGAATCGACCCATTTTGACGGTGGACCACCGATTTGTTCTCTGATTCATAGGTGTCCTCACTTATCTTCCGGATTGTCCCAGCCCAGGTTTCGCAATCGACTCACGGCATTATCCCAACCGTGGCCTGTACCCAAACTAGTCAGACAGACTCAGGTATACCATTCCAATTGCGTGCTCATGTGCCGAAATGAATTCACCAGATCGAGTGGCAAGCTTCTCCGGTTCTTTTGGACAGCAGGTCATTCGGTGATGATAAACGGACCATATTCATACTCGGAAGAAAACATCCCCGGATAGGTTGCCAGTCTTATCATCAGCGAATCACCCGCTATCGATCCGCCGCCTTCTACCTCCGGAAACGACTCCGGTATTACCCAAACCAGTTTTCCATTCTCCATACTCTGAATCTGATCTTCGGTCATATCATCATCGGCAAGGCTGACGATTCTAAGTTCCTTGCTTGAACCATCCACTTCCTTTATCAACGTCACGGTCTCGCCGGAGAGACTTCCCTCGTTGGGCTCATAACAGATACCCAGCACAACCGTATCCCCTACCTTGAACGAACTGCCGGGAGTTGGGTAGGTTAGATTGAACGGCATGAAATCATCACCGTCGTAATCCTCACAGACCGCCGAATAGGATTCCGCTTCCCAGTATGTGGTGGGTCCGGCCGTTGGTGAAGCCGGATCTTCTTCACAGGCATACACAAAAAGAAGAGATAATGATATTGTAGCAACCGCCAACCATACTGATTTCCGCATCACCCGATGCCTCCCTCTCGTTTATTCAGGTTTATTTCTGACTATTGACAGTAGACGTCTGGTTCAAAAACGAAACCGACATATGCCCTGCCGATTCTATTCATCGTTGACTAAAGCCCGCCGACCCACAGGTGAGTAGTTGTCGTGGTCGGTATCTTCTCGGCCACTTTCAGTACATCTCCGGGTCCCGGCTGAATCAGGGACTGTTCAGTACCCGTTTCCAGAGCGTTTATACGGACTACATACAGATCGCCGATATATGCTTCCCCCGGGTACTGGGCAATAAATGTTGCATACTCCGGATGAGTCGACCATTCCGGTCTTTCCACTGCATCGTAAATGGAAGAATCCGCCCCAGAAACCAGGTCCGGTCTGGGACATTTCCACACCACATTATTCCGGCTGTTGAATACCCACACATTCTCGTGTTGCTTCTCAACAACCGGAGTACCATCCACGGCCCTTATCCCACTCTCCTCATCCAGACCGAACGTAAGAAGCATCATGTAGTCGGTATGCGGACCGCTCGTGAACGGATTTATTGAAGGATTGCAGTGCTGCTCTCCCCCTCCAAGAATTGTCGGCCCCGCATTTTCGGCCAAATTGTACAGAGCCGAAGTGGTAAGTCCGGCGCATACCCATTTCCCGTCGCGGGAGAACCCTCCGTTGAATGCCCCGGGAATATCCATCTTCTCCACGATACCGACCGAATCCTCCCAATAGGACACCTGGTAGGTGGTTCCCGATAATCGGCCGGATTCTTCGAGATACTTGACTGTTCGCGTATCGGTGAATGTAATATAGCGTTTCCCATTTGCATCACGGAAATGGGGATCGACGGCAACCGGTCCGTATGGGTTCAAGATACACAGCCGAAGAGCGCTGTCCGGGTTTGTCGGACGAACAAAGACCCGAATGTTGCTGTTTGAAGCCCAGCTCTCGAATGTGATGTGCCGACCATCCGCGGAAAAAAGCGGACTCCAGATCCTGGTATCTCTTCCGGGAATTCCGCTTTCATCTCCCTGGGTTACCAGATATGAACTGGTATTTCCATTTTCGGAGCTAATCAGGTACAACTCGGAGCCCAGCGCCAGGGCCAGCTTGAAATCTCCCCCGACAAATGTGCGAAGATCCGAAAATTCGGGGTCAACCGGATAGTTTTCCGGTAGATTTTGCTCCGACATTGCATATTGGGCAGGCTCGTGCATGTAAGAGTGTTCATAAAGCTCATTGTGCTCCGGGACCTCTTGTTGGGTCGGGGATTCCATCTCGCACAGCAGCATCATTGTTGCCGCCGTCAATACCGCAATTGACAAAACCCCGGTAGTTTTGATCTTTCTGATACTATCGATACCGCTTCTTTTCATTCTCTCTTCTTCCAGTGCCCAAACCGGGTAAGCAGCCCGTCTGCCGGGGCTGCTTACCTGCTATCTGCCAAATCACCTGCTTCAACAAGAACAAATCCCGTGCTTAGCTAGCGTGATTCCTTCGGATCGACAGTATTCACCTTCACACTCTTGCCCTTCTCTTGAGAAATGTAGATTCCCTTTGCGGATGTTGCGGTTCGGTTTGCGTCGACCGACCTTCCCTGAACGGTTACCGCATTACGCGCATCCATGCTCCGCGGTTTCTTGAGAGACATATTCGAAGGAGGCATGGACCTTGCCGGGGTGTGGTCGCCAACGTCGAAATTCACGGAGTTGAACCACATATCTCCAGTCAGTCCACCGATACGATACCACGTATTGGTCGGGTAATGAAGTACAAAGCCCTGGGTATATCCATCATCAGGATCGACCTGAACGAATGCGTTCAGGTATTCCACTCTGTTAGTCCAACCGCTCGGGTGCCAGTCGGTATACATTTTTTCTTCGGCTTCATGCATTTCAAAGCGGCTTTCGACCGTCTTTATCTCACCCGTTAACGGGGATTGAATTTCAAGAGATTCCGGTACCCATATAACGGCTTCGGCCTGATCGGGGTCAAGAACCCAATCTCTGGTCAGCCCCCATCGTTGTTCAGTATCACTCTCATCCCAGGGGTCAACATTCAATTCGTCGTATCGCGGCGTGTTGAGGATCATGAATCCACTGTGATTACCGTTTGCTCCGGGGATACAGTCATTTTCCTCGTCTATCAGACGGCCGATATTGGTCACCCATAAATCGCCGTTATTGGGCGGACACAAGTAGGCGGAACAGTGAAATTTGCCGTACAGTGGATAATACATTTCTTTGGTGGTTACCCCTGAGCGATCCGAGGGCAAGGTATAGACTACGGTCGCCCCATTATCCAGTTCCTTTGAATCCCAGAGCAGGTGTTCCCCCGCAAGGTTGAACCCCTGATGACCGGCAAGCAAGTCTTCGGCGACTACCTTGTCCCAATACTCGTCGGCCACCGGGACCGGGATTTCGCCGGAGAAATCGTAGCGCTTGATTTTCATGCACCTTTCGGAACACTTACGGTATCCAAGTGTCCATATTTTGTTTTCAGGTTCATCGTACGGACTGCCGTACCAGAGGCATCCCGAAGCGGTCGTCTGAACCCCGCTACCGTCCGCCCTCGAAGCCACCGCAACTTTCCTGGTTCCGTCGCGTGATATGAAGAACATCTTATACTTTCTTTTATCAACGGGGTCTTCCGAGTAGAAGGTCAGAAGGACCCATTTGCCGTCGGGAGTCCAGGATGGGATCAGACCGCACGCGGGTACTCCTTCAATTTTCTGAGGATTCCAATTCTGAAGATCGGTCATATAGACAGTGTCGTCGTCATAAGAGCTTTTATCTACGTATTTTGCAAAGATGACTCTTCCGTCCAGTTCCAACTCCGAGATGTCCTTTACGACAGCCTCTTTCTTCACATGTTCAGGGCATTGCGACTGAACAATCGCAGGCACACCCATTAAAAATCCGACCCAGAGGGCCAAAAAAGTTCCTCGCGCGATCATAGTACCTCCCCAAGCGCAGTATTAAGAATATCTGATTACGGCAATTAAACTCTTGTGAAAAGCTACCCACATTGAACCGGAAAAGCTCCCGTCCATAAAATCGGTCGATTACCACAGAGGGCATATCCCAATAGAAATGTATTCGGTGTGAAACGCCTAATCCCCAACCGATAGTAAAGTAAGGCCGGCGAGTCGGCAAGGAGCCCTTTCCAACGTGCTGTTGTGCCCTTATCGTGGCAACCAGCCCCGACCGTCCGGTGGAGCAGTTTTTCTCATCCAGTCGACTACCATATACTTAGTGCCTGTCCGAAAAGTCCTGTTTTCGCTCGGATTGATGAAGCAAACCGGCGATTTCAGCCTAAAACGGGCGCTTCGACAGGCTCAGCGTCCGTTTTAGGGACTTTTCGGACAAGCACTACTTAGTGCCTGTCCGAAAACCCCCAGTTCATCGAGTCCGAATTAACTTCGGGAAGATGAACTCCCCGTTTCGGGCCGAAAACGGGCACCTTCCCGATTGAAATCGGGACTCGGCGTCCGTTTTCGAGGGTTTTCGGACAGACAGGCACTATTTATCGAAAAAAACCGTTCACTCTATTGTAATAGTTCGGCGAGAATGCAGTGAGAGCCTCCCGGACCCTTTCATCGGGCATTCCGTATACCTCCAGCCGAACCGGTTTCACCAATTGCACAAACCGGTCGGCAAAACTCTCTCCGAAAGCCAGGCAGTGCGCCAGGGCGGAGTCGGAATCGGCGAACAGCTCGAAAACATGACAGTATCTGTTATCGGCCGAGAAATGGAATTCATATCCAAGAGTCCCTTCCTCCCGGCTCCGAGTCGTCTCGTTCATTTCCCCGACAAGAGACTTGAACTCGTCCAGTTTCCCCTCGAATATCTCCAATTCCAGGACCCAATACACTCGCTGAGACATGTAATCTCCTTTTTTACCGTTGCGGGATTTGTCGATAGAAAAGGAAAATATAGAACAATTACCCCGACTTCGACAATCGACTCACGGCGAGCACCGCTGCACGATGAATCCGTCTATTTCAGGAGTTTGTACACGTAAACGCCTCCGTTGCACACGACCGCCACCGCAATCTGTCCATCCTTGACCGAAATCTCGATCTCCTCCAGTCCCGCTTCCGAACTGACTACACCATTGGAGCCTATGGGAAAATTGATCCAATTCCCGTTGACGTATTTTTTCACTACTGCGTTACCGGCTTCGATAGTGGCGAAATAGACTCCTGTTTCATCACCCGCAATGGAGGCATCGATGGGCGAGAGAGAAGAAACGCCGTTCTTTATCCTGATCGGAGTTCCCGATGCGATCCTGTACACACCGTTAGACTCGTCAAGTGCGTACACATTCTCACCACTCACCGCCAATCCTTTCCCACCGGACAAACCGATGTCCTTCTCCAGTGCTTCATCAGATGTCAGGTTGAAGCAATCCCCGTTTTCCAGTAGCAGGTACGCGTCATCCGGAAACCCGGCAATCCAGATCTTGTCGTGGCGATTTGCGGAAATCGTCCAGGACTGCGGCATTTCATCCCAACCCGTGGAACTGTATTTATACAAGTTCAAACGAGCTGCATCCTCGCTCGGATCGCAGTATGCCGCGATAGCCTGATCCGAGCCCGAAAGGCTTCCAATTCCCACGTGTGGTTCGTATACCCGGCTCTCATTATCCGCGGAACCCCCTACCTCCCAAGAATCCGCCGAGGGATCGTAGCGTGTTAGGCTGGGATGAAAAAAACTGAGCATAGCTCCATAATGATCGGGATATGCGGAGAACATATAGTCATTCTCACTTACCGATACTGGGTAAAAAAGGACGGTATCATTGAGTAACATGGGACTGTTGTCCCATGATCGCCAGCTTCCGCCGGAGTGATGGTACAGTTTTCTGTCCATTGCGGCTTCTCCATTGTCGTCATAGATACGTAACGTGGTAACGTATGGATCACCGGTGCCGGGCATGGCAAGACTTATGTGTTTGGAGCCGGGCGAAGCGGGAATCGTTGCCAACTTCTGCCATTGGGCATAGGAGAAGGTGACCGAAGCCGATGCGAAAGCTCCGTTGTTGTCGTACGCCTTGGCGGTGATTGTGTGAGTTCCGACAGGCGCTCCATCCCAGCTCCAGCTCCATCCAGAGGCAGAGGTCGCCATTCCAAGGACGGAACCGAATCTCTCGAATTCCACCTTGTCTACTACCCCGTCGGGATCCGAAGGATCTACCTGAAATGATACGGATCCACCGACGACATCGCCGTCTGTCGGTGAGGTAATGGAAATTGTCGGCGGTTGGTTCACGGTATAGGACACGGAAGCTTCGGAACTGGAGCGGTGCGAATTGGCGACGGCCAGAGCGCGTACCACCGCATCGGATGTAAGCTTGAACGAACCCGTATACTCGGGTGAACCGGTCGTCGGAGTGGTGTTGTCGGTGGTGTAGTGAATGGTGGCTCCGCTTGTCGCACAGGAGATACTCACCGTCACATCATTTTGATACACTCCTCCGGATGGAGAAATCGTGGGAGTCGCGGTTTTGGGCTGCAGTTTGAAACCGGCCTTTATTGTTGCATTCGAGGTAATCGATACCGTCGTATTCCTGGAGCCGGCATTCGCAATCTCCGCATCTCCGGACTCCAGGGTCCATTTATCGAAATCATAGTTTGAACTCGGGCTTGCCGAAATGCTTCGGGATTCGCCATGCTCGAGCGTCACGTCCCCGGAGGGGGAGACCGTTCCATGCCCGTCGTCGTTGACAGTCAATGTGTATGTCTTCTTTTCGAATACGGCCCGTGGCTGGATACTCTGAGTTACCGTGTAAGATTTTGTCTCTGCGGTGCCGTTGAGACCGTTTTCCCACTTCACGAACGTGTATCCCTCATTCGGAACCGCCGTAAGCGTCACGCTTTCTTCGTACGTGTAGCTCGTTTTGTCGGGAGATTTCGTCACGCTCCCGGAACCGTTAGGGGTAACCGAGGGCACGATAGTATATGAGTCATTCCTGGAGAAAACAGCTCTTACGGTTACATCTCCGGTGATTGTAACGGTTTTTGGAGTCTCTTTGCCGGTTATTCCACCGCTCCATCCGTCGAACTTATAGCCGTCGGCCGGGGTGGCGGTAAATGTCATCTGATCGCCGTGGTATATGGTATGAGTACCCGACGACGGAGTCACCGTTCCCGAGCCCTGGATTTCCACAGTCACGGTGCAGGGTATTTTTTCGAAGGTTGCGGATACTGAATGCGATCTTGTAATGGTGAGTATGGTAGATTCACTCGAACCGGCCGAAGAAAGATCGCCGCCCCAGTTCTTTAAGCGATACCCGGTGTGCGGGTTGGCCGTTACGGTCACTTCCTGTTCATACTCATATGTCGGGCCGGAGGGATCCAGCACAATCGTCCCCCTCTCCGGCGGATTGACCGTTTTTGAGATCGTAAAAGTATCGATTTTTGCGAATGTCGCTGATACAGTTTTGGTGCCATCTACGGTCAGCTCATAGGGATTGGTTTCGCCCGACGCATCATTTCCCCACGATATGAATTTGTGGCCAGTCGCGGGCACAGCCGTTAAAGTGAGTGTTTCACCGTAAGCAATTTTGCCGGAGGCGCTTCGCGAAATGCTGCCACCCTCGCCGGCATTGATTGTGACAGAGTACTTCTTCGCGCGAAAAACCGCGGTCAGGCTGTAACTCGTATCCACCGTCAGAGTGAAGGTCGAAACACTCATGGTCGTGTCCTGAGACCGCCACTCGACAAACTCGTACCCGGTTTTGGGGGAGGCGGACAGCTCGACGATATCGCCTTTCTCAAATGTCGACTGGTCGGGAATTCGCGTTACCGTGCCCGCATCGGCGGGGGATACCGAAGTTACGACCACATATTTGTCGTTCTCGATGAAAACCGCTTTCACCGTTACGGATTTGGTTACGGAAAGCGTGAGAGGATTGTCGGATCCTTCCGCATCGCCGGCCCAGCCGTAGAAGGAATGGCCCTCGGCGGGGTTTGCCGAGAGAGTCACTTCGTTGCCATAGTGTGCCTCGATCGGGGAGTTCGAGGGCTCGATAGTGCCTTCTCCCTCTTTTTCAACCGTGACATAGTACGTTCGCCGGCTGAATTTGCCGGTGAGATTGATATTACCGTCGACCGTGAGACGGATTGATTCCAAGTCGGAATTCGATGATCCCGACCAGGATGAAAAGGAGTACCCGTCGGCGGGCGCCGCCTCGACAATAATCTCTTCTCCATACGAGTAGGTGTCTTTCTGAGGCGTAATCGTGAAGGTTCCTCCACCAGCCGGATTTGCGGCGACCATAACGGCGAACGTATCTATAGGTTCGAATCGAGCGGCAACATTCTTATTGCCGTCCATAAGGAGTGAAAGCTCGGGCAAGATACCCTCGGCATCACCACTCCACCCGGCGAATTTGTATCCGTACCCGGGTGTCGCGGTCAGTGTTTCGGTTTTTCCGTATTCGCTGTTAATCGGGCTGACCGGAGTTATGGAGCCTTCACCCTCGATTGTCACGGTTATCCGGTAGGAAACCGGTTCGAATATCGCCGTATACAGCTTGCTTTGATCCATCGTAAGGGTCACAGTATCCAGCGTTCCGGTAATATCTCCCTGCCACTGCTTGAAACGGTAGCCTTCGGCAGGTATGGCCTTGAGTCCGACTGTCTCATTTGGTTCGTAAGAATCCTTTCGGGGGGTAATCGTCACGTTGCCCGCAAACTCAGGGGATATCGTCCCATTGATGGTGACGGTACCTTCTCTGGTGAATATTCCGGTTACCTTTGCCGAGTCTTTGCTTATCACTAAGGAGACGGGGTTTGCCGTGCCGCTCACGGCGCCGCTCCATCCCCCGAACACGTACCCCTCGCCGGGCTGTGCGGAAAGGTAAATGGTATCGCCGCTTTCTACCGATATGGTGTTACCGGCGGGGGTGGTGGATTCATTCCCCAACAGGATTGTACCAGTCCCGATCTTCTCTATCATGAGGGTGTATGATGCTTTCGAGAACAGTGCCGTAAGGGAGAGATCTTTCGTTACTTCCATTGAAACTGTGGGATTAGCCCCGGTGGCCGAGCCCTCCCATCGAACAAACGTATAACCGTCGGCGGGAGTCGCCCGGGCTGTTACCGACGCGTTTTTCTCGTATGATGCCTTATCCGGGCTCAATGTCACAATCCCCCCGTCCGGGGGCTGAACGGATGTGACCACGGTGAGGCCACTGGCCTCGACAAACACCGCCTGCAGTGATTTGGTTTCAGTGAGTTCCACGTCGATAGTTCTCTGATCGCTCGTGACGCTTCCGGTCCAGGCACTGAATTTGTAGCCGTCCGAGGGTGTTGCGGTAGCAGATACCGTAATACCTTTCCGATACCAGTTTCGGGTCGGGTGGTAGTAATCGGGTTCAGGATTCAACGTAACCGTACCGGCTTCCGTCAGATTGGAAGTAACATCCAGGTATGCATTGGTATCCTCGACTACAAGGCGCCATTCAATTTCTTTTGTTCCGTGCTGATTATGGGCGGTAATACGGAATGTCCTGTCGATTGCCGCCCAGGGAATGCCGCGAACCGTTCCCTTCTGCGAGGAAAACGTGGAGTCCAGTTTCAGGCTGTCCGGTAAATCGGGTGAAATGGTAATGGAATCGAGCCCCTCGCCCTCTATCGTAACGGTTTCCGACAGTTCCACACCGACATAATGCGGGCCATTATTGGATACCGTGATCTTGTACGGTGCGAGATAGGGGCTAGTGGGACCTTCGCCACAGAAAAAGAACAGCCCGGAAAGAACGATTACCGGCAAGATGAGGCGGCTGAGAGATTTTGCTTTCATGTCAAGCCTTCCATGGTTGAGTGGTTGGACAGGTTTCAGGCATCTCCTCCGGAACGGCAGGAGCGGGAGATGGAAAAAGACTCAATTCAAAAGATGAATATAATTGTTTTGACCCTGCCTATGCCAGAGCGTCGAATCGGGGATTCTTAACCCAGGTTTCGCAGTCGACTCACGGTCCCGCCCGGCGGGACTCAAGGTATCTCCCCGGCCGATGTCACCTGACTGGAAAGTTATGGGGCTGCTCCCCGCGTTTGGCGAACCCGGAAACCCCACACTATTTTTGTGTTGCCGGTTTATTTCGTCAATTCACTGGATTATGCCCGAGCTAGCAGTTGCGCGCTTCAGGCAGCGAAATCCGGACAAACAACACTCTCACCGCGGAGGTATTCTGATGGCCGGACCCGCAACAAAATTTGGTTCCACCACCGGACACGGTGGTACGGTTATCGGACCGGGGTGCCCGACGGTTTTAATCAACAATGTGCCCGCTATCCGGGTGGGTCCGGATATGCATCTGTGCCCAATGGTTACGCCCGGCACTCCTCCGATCCCGCACTTGGGCATGAACTGTATCGGTCCCGGGGTTCCAACAGTGCTCATCGGCAAAATGCCTGCTTCTACCCTTGGCGACAATTTTCTCTGTGTCGGTCCGCCCGCCCCGGTTCTTACCGGTGCGTTCAATGTCCTCATCGGCACTGGAGCCGGCGGAGGCGGAGGTGGAGGAGGAGGAGGCGCCGGCGCTTCGGACGCCTCGACCGCACAGGCGCTTCAGGCGGGAACGATAACCCCGGTCGAGGGAACCGAAGCATTCCCGGTCGATATACAGGCGGTACTCCTCGATGCACGGCCGTATATGTCCAGGGAGGCGATGGACAAGCAGATACGGATCATTTCCGATGCGTTGTCCCAGGTCGGGGAGCAGGAAGAACCGGTCGACCTCACCATTGCCGATCTGGTGGAGATACTCAAAGCGGTCGAGAGCGAAGAAGGCTACGAAGCCGCTCGTTTTTTCGCCTCTCACCTGGACTACGGCGTCGTTACCGATTTGGCACGAGGCTACGTCTCCGGAGAAAACACCGACTCGAACAACGATCCCAACCTGATGCCGACCCGTTTCATGCTGCTCTTCGGCATGGACGACAAAAAACTCAAGGAAATCGGCGACCACCCGGATCGGTCCGAAGGTGAAGAGCATAAAATCACGGTCACGAACCTGCGAAAAGGATTGCGGCTTCTGGGGTATGAAGTTACGGAAGACGGGCCGTATGATGATGAGGTGTACCGGGCGCATGTGTGGTATATGGTTTCGGTTGCCGAGGGGATGAGTGGCGGCGGAGAGCAGCATATTGTGGAGGATGGGCAGGATCTTGGCGAAATCGCTTATCTGTATCGACTGCCTTCGTGGAAGTACCTGTACGAGCTGAACAAGGATGTGATCGGGGAAAACCCGGATTTACTTTCCCCGGGTACGGTTCTTCACATCCCGCAATGGGACACTACCTGTGGTGATGAGAAAATCACCGCGAAGGGGTTTCGCCCCTTTTCTTATACCGGTGGGCTGCGATATAGATATCCCTGGACAGTCTTCAGTCTCAGCCTGGTCGACGACACCGGCAGCCTTATGCCCGCGTTCGAGGAAAAACGCGAGATTGCGATTTTTGATGAAACAGACGGCCGTATTCTTCTAAGGGGTGAAACAGACGGAGGAGATACATTTTCAGCCCTCGTGCCCGACTGTTCTTCAATGAGCTTTGGTATAAAAGGCGTAATCATGGAAACCGACAGCGTACCGAGAACCTGGCCGGAAGGCGACAATCCGGATGAGGCTGAGGCAAATGTCAAATAAGTTGCTCCTGTACAAGGCTTTTCTGGAACCTTCAAAGGAAGATAAAAACAGTGTAACAACCGCACCGCGAACACGGGTCGGTGCGGCCATGAAGGCAAGGATCATCTCCGGCGCGGGCACCCCTCTGAAAGTCAAATCATTGGAATCAGGTGACGATTTCATTCGTAACCGCCTTTTCTTCTGCTGGGGAAAAGTCGGGAACTCCTGGCGACGACACGGACTGCTTCTGGCGGACTCGGACGGCACCCTTCTCAATCTTCAGTTCGTTCTGGACCGCAACACCTATGTCCGGGAGAGGACCATCGAAGAGATCAGTCGGACAATGAGCGGGACCGGAGTTGGCGGAGGAAATGAATTCAATGCAAGGGTTTTATCCGGGCACTATAAAGAAGAATTCGAGCATGCATTCGACAGCAGCTACGATCTTCAAAAACAGGTATCTCAAGATTTGTCGGAGCAAATGACGCTGGAGCGTATCGCCGATGGGATCGAGAAGGCTCGGGAGAAGAAAAACACCTTGCGTGCCCTGCATTTCCCCTTTATCGGAGGACGGGATTACTACCTGTGTTATTGCCCCATGGAAATGCTGTCGGACGAAAAAATGGCAGTCGCGGAGAATCGAACGAAAACACTTCCCGAGATCCTGCAATGTGACGGGAAGCCGAAAGAGGAATGGCTGATCAACGACACCAACGGAGTTTTGTTTACAGTTTCCGAAGAGTTAGTGGGGCGAGGCTGGATCGATGTCCCCCTCAATCTGATCGAATGGATCGCTCGTGTGTATGACATTACACACGATATAAACGGATTGCAGCGGCAATACGTTCGCGTCCGGAATTATCACCTGGAGACGATCAGCTATCTGGATACCATACAGGCATTGTATCGCGCCATGCTGCACCATCCCGACGATCCGGAGCGTTTGTATCGACGGTTCAATTTTGGCTCCCTTTCTCCCGACCCGAAGGAGACTCTGTATCGCCTTCGAAAATCAACGGTCGGGAAACGCATACAGGACGCCGACGATTTTTGTAAAGAACTTGCCGAAATGGTCCGGAATCGCTATATCGATTCTACCGAAACATCGCAGTCGCTTCCGGTGTACGAGAAAGAACTGACGGATACGTACGTGAGGGAGATGGGAAGCCGATGCGATAAGCTGTACTCGATTCTCACCCAGCCACGCTTTGGTGATCTTTTCAGGGAATTCACCCAGAGTCGGGAGTCATTCGTTTTTACCCATATACTTGACGAGGAGCGTCTGTCGGTGCTTCTGGGAGAATCCTGGGCCGTGCTTGCGTTTCATCCGGATGAAAACCGGAAGCGCCTTATATATCAGGATTCAATCCTCCCGTTTCTGATCTGTGTGTCATCCACGATAAACCCTGATGCGTCGGGTCGTTTGAACGGCATTATGTCGCGGGACACCTTGAAGGCGCTGTATCCGCAGAAAACGGATGCTGAAATAGAGGAAATCTATTCGGAAACGGAATCGACCCTCCGAAGCGAGTGGACCATCAGCGAGTACAAGAGCAGGTTTGCCGGGGAAAACCTCAAGCTCGACGGCGCCGGGGATTTCACAAAGACCGTGCTGTTCTCGTTCGTTACCTCCGACCTGAAAAAGTGTCATGACAGTTTCGGAACGATCTTCTCCTATTTCGACGAATCCAACAGAAATCTGGCCATGTCGGTTCATGATATCGCACTTGGCACGCGTCTTCTCTGCATGTACATCAGAGGCGCGGCGCATATCTCGCTTGGGAAGGCTGACGGAGACGACGAATACTTTCTCAAGTGGTTTACAAATCAGCTTTCTACCGAAGCTCGGATAGACTGTACCGGGATATCGAGTGATGCAACGGGGCTTTCGGGCGCCAATAAGGTCGGAATACTTTTTTCCGCCGTGGGATTGTTCTCTGCGGTTTACGGCGCACACAAAGTGCTTTCACGGATAGAGAAAGAGAATGGCGGCAAGGTCGGCATAAAGGATTGCCTGGAATTGTACCAGAGTTTCTCGGCCGGCGCGGCTTCCGCGTTTGATCTTGCCGATCAGACGCTGGGGATGAATACGGCCCTGGGTCGTCGGATCGGATCGGCTCTGAAGTTTGCCGGGGTGGGGGCGGATCTTGTATCCCTGTCGAATTTCGCCAAGTCGTGCGTCACCTATTATAAAGACGAGGAGCACGATCTGCTGTTTCTCGAAGCCTTCAAATTCTCCGCGGCTATGGTTTCGCTCAATGCCCAGCTCGTACAGCTTCTGGTGCGAAAAATCGCGATCTCAACGGTTCGGAAAACCGCAATCTCCGCGGCATCGAAATCCGTTGGAAGTTTCATTGGGCTGGTCATGTTTCTTGTCGAGCTTCCCGCCATTATTGAGTCAATCGCCAACGTGATCGATTTGCACCGTTATCGCACGCAGGGCGCGGTGGCGTCGATTGCGACGAAAAGCCTGAAGGAGCGTTTTGACCGGGAGCTTTATACTACTGTTTGCGGAAAGAAGTACCGTCTCGGGAAATACTCCGACGACAGCGGTCTTGTGCTGAAATACAAGGCCGATCAGCAGGGGATGTTTGGGGGGTATTCGACGGAGGAGTTCTCACTGAAATACGACAAGCTCGCCGATTACCTGTCCGGATTGAAAAGCCTGAAAGGTTTTGTCAACCATGTCCGCTTCTGGAATCTGGATGAGGAAAGCGGAACCCGGGCACTGATCGACGCAGGCGTCCCCGCCCCGATTATCGCCTATGTCATGGGACGCGGGACGTCGGATGTGAACGAGAAGGTGTTTGGGTTTGGGAGAGAGTTGAGGAAGGACTTAAGAGCTGCATTTAAGGAAAGGGGTGCCTACTTCGATGCTTCGGCAATCCGATTCCTTGAGAAAAACGCCTGAATCACTTACAGTTTTGATTAGCATACCATGATTCTTCCGCATTCTCATTCAGCCAATCCCATACTTTTTTTTCCTTGATGCTGCAAAGTTTGTTGCCGCTGATTCCGAAGTTATGGAGTTCCCTCAAATCTGTCACTGCTAACGGTAGAAATGCGATTTCATTGCTCTCCAAAGCAAAATTTGCCAGCGAAGTAAGACTCGATATCTCATCCGGTATGATTTGTATCCGGTTATCGCTCAAGGATAGTACCTTGACAGAACTAAGGTGAACAATTTCTTTAGGAAATTTTTCAAACTCATTGGAATTGAGAGCGAGCCATCTGACATTTGAGAGAGAACTAAAGGTTGCAGGAATTCTCGTAATCCGATTTCTCGATGCCACAAATTCAGTCAGCTTTCTAAGTCGCCCTATACTAGCTGGGATATCATCTATTTGGTTGTCGGGAATGATAAGTTTACACAGTAGCTCCAATCCCCCAATACTCTCCGGCAACGCCACCAGCTCATTCTCGGACAGGTCCAGTTCCGTAATGAGAACAAGCTTCCCGAATGATTCGGGGAGTCGTTTCAGCTTGTTTTTGTACAACTTGATTTCGGTAATTCCGTTCAATCTTCCGATATTTTCCGGCAGCGATTCGAGTTGGTTGTTTGAGAGGTCGAGTCGTTTGAGCGCGGTGAGATTGCAGAACTCCTCGGGGAGTTTCTTCAGTTTGTTGCCGTACAGATAGCAGCTCTCCAGTTTCCGCAGATTGCCGATTTCGGCGGGCAGAGACTCTATGTAGTGCCCCTTTATGCCGAGAAATTCCAGATCGGCAAGCTTGCCGATCTCCGGCGAAACCGTCTTGAGCGGTGGGTAAAACGCGTTGCAGTTGATCTCCCTGATCGACCGACCCTCGACAACTATCAGTCGATCGATATCCGGATTCTCATGCCCGGCCTCGACCAGTATTCTTCGGACAATCTCTTTCTGAGCGTTCAGTGATGGTTTCAGGCAGCCGGGCAGTACGGCTGATATTACTATTGCAAAAACCAGAATGGACGGTGGGTTTCTTTTCATGTCGGCGTTCCTTTTGTCGAGCCGGCGATAATGGAAATTCATATCGCCGGTGGAATCGAGGAGCAAAACTCACCCCGGGTTCCGCAAACGGCTCACTCTCGACCGCGAAACCTGAGTCAGGACCGCGGCACATCCATGAGATACCGGTAGTCGAAGCTGTGGTTTGTCGGGAGGTGCAAATAGGCCGCGGGTGCTTTATTCTGCATATTTTGTCACCAATGTATACCATTCGTGTACTTTTCGGTAAAAATATACAGGAATTCCGGGATAAAGGCAAGAACTACGCAGTTCACGGTTTGCACCGTTGCCTTCCCGGGTCTCCGGTACGAATTTTGCGTTTTTTTAATGGCGTGCACCGGCGCGATAATCGTCCGTCTCGTATTCATACCAGTCACAACGGGCTGTTACCGGAAGAGGAGATGTTATGCAGATCACCGAACTTCGGCTGAAAGTACAATCCCTGTCTTTTATCCCGGATACGCACACCGCGGATTCCCTGATCAAGACCGTTCTCGGCCATTTGGCGAGCAGAATGAACGAAAATCAGGCGCGTGAAATGGTAAAAGGCTTGCCGGGCTCGCTGAGCTACACAACGCTTCGGGGAAGACAGGCAGGTGAGGCAAACATATCTACCGCCCAATTCCGGGAAGATATAAGGAAACAATTCGGATTGGACGATGATCAGGCGGCTCAGGCAATCGGGCTGATTACCCATATTCTGAAAGAGGAATTCCCGGAACAAGCTATCCGGCAGTGGGAAGATAAACTTCCGGAGGACTGGGCATTACTATTGGATCAGGTCTGATCTCAGAGGGTGGGCAAGCTCCACCCTCCGGCAACGGACTCGTGTTTCCGCAAAAAAAGCAATTCTTTCACAATTTGATTGTATTGCCATTTTAACCCAGGTTTCACAATCAACTCACGGCATTCGGCATTCGCACAAAGCCGCGGACAACAAGGTCCAAAATAGGCACATCAGATTCATGCGGAATTTATTTTATTGTTTCCTGCCCCCATAGCTCAGGAGGATAGAGCACAGGTTTCCTAAACCTGGTGTCGCAGGTTCGAATCCTGCTGGGGGTATGTTTTTTCCAGCCCGTACTTCTTATCCTGACTGGTGTCCGCTTGAAAACCGCGGAAATCGGACATGAGCGGACTCGATTTGCCCTGTTTCCAGACCGAAACCGCGGCTTCACCCGATTCCACCAATCCGCGAGACTGATATGTCACCCCGAATGCAGGCTCCGAAGTGACATGTTGGCTCCTGGTGGGTCAGGCTGGAAGCGATAATGGGCTTTCGCACCGGCCGCGGAATACCTGCATCAGGCTTTTCCCGCGACACGAAGCTGATTATCGATACTTATTACTCCACGCGCGTATTTCGCTGCCGAATAGGCCGCACTGAGTTCCTCCCAATTATCGAGTGTCCCTAAAAGTGTAACCTTTCCTCCCCGAACCTTTACAGTGAGTTTCTCGGGATCAACTTTCCCGGTCCGCTCGATTGCGGACAGAATTCCCGATGCAATTGTTTCATCACGAGGAGTACTGTTGGGGACAACAGTCAGAGCGTTGATGATGTTCTCACTTCCGGCGGTTTCCGATGCAAGTTCCTCCGCTCGCATTTTTTGCCACAAATTCTCGACCGATCCGCTCAAATGCACGGTTCCGTTCTCCACCACGGCTTTTACCCTGTCCAGCCCCCGGTGAAAAGCGAAAACAGACTCCAGAGTAGATTGAAGTTCCGCCCCCGTACGACGAATTCCATGCACCGGTTCTTCGACTTCAATTGTATTGGCGACTTTCGCGATTCCCGGAATCGCAAAAGCATCCTCTGCCGCGGCCTGCTTGACCAGCGGCGAGGACGCCGTTCCACTCAGCGTGACGGACAAGTCATCGCCTACATCTACCTGAATGTCGCTTCCCTCGATTCTGCTGTCCCACAAGAGATGCTCAACTATATTCTTCTTGATCTCAGCAACATTTCGGCTCATACCGTTACTCCCGGCTTTGGTGTTCAGTTCCATCCAGGTGCAATACACGTGCCGGCGAGTATAACCAGTGTCTGTCCGAAAACCCTCGAAAAAGGACACCGAGTATACTGCCTTTACCAGAACTCGACGGCTGATCCCGTCCGGCGGGAGAAAGTGCTTCGCATTCCAGGCTGCCAACGCCAGCGGAAACAGGATGCGACAAAGACAAAGGATACCGTCTACCGGGGGGAGGAAAGCCGGAGCATTGTCCATTTCAGCGAAGCCGACCATCGACTGTGCGGTATATCAAAAGGACGAAGCGAATGGAGGTTTGAGATTGTACGCTCGTAGCCCAGGGATACCGTGGCAACGGACCCTCCCGGAAGACTCATCCCGATTTCCCCTTCCGCCGATGGGATATGGTCGAGGCGCCGTTTTCGGACTTCCTCGATATCGATCCCGGACAATTCGCCGAAGTGCGCATCCGACTCTTTGCCCCGGACAGCATGCCATCTGGTATCATCAAAATAGATATCACTCTGCCACTGTACCCCAAGGCCAAGCCGCAAATATGAAACCGGACTCCCTCCTACGCGAATTTCGGGAGCAAAGCTGATGTACCGCAGCGGCTGCGTGCAATAGTGTATGCCGTATCCGGGGTCAGTCACCGTATCCGGCATTTCCGCGACCGCATCTACGAGAATATATGGATAGTTGATATCCTCTCCCTTCAGAACCTGAGAATACAGATTGAATGTAAACCCAAAATTCTGAACCGCGGTCTGGTCGACCGAGATGAAAGCAAACATCGAGTAATCCGGATCGCAGCCCTTCTCAAAGGGAGTGGAGAGGATAACCTGCAATCGGGCACTGTGGAAAGCGCGGTGAGAAATTGAGGAGTACGAGGTTTCAGCGCCCAATTTCATATTGGGCTCATACAGGCGAATACGGCTTAGCCGACTCAGAAGCGAGAATCTCAGATTCGGGCCCTCGATGCCGAGTTGCCCTCCGACCATACGATACAATTGTGTGAGCGAAGAGAAATCGTGAGCTTCGTGATCTCTGAGGCCCCCTTCCGCGGTCACAGACAACTTCATCGAACGAATTGGGAATCTCCATCTCAATTTCCCCGACATTCCCCAATAAGGAAACATCTCGACCGAATCCGATCCGGCATACAGAGGTTGCGTAAAGGGTTCGTGCGCCCTCCACAACCGGGTCATTCCCGCCCCACCTCCCGCGGAGACGTAGAAATCGGGGAAAAACAATTCGGATTTCTTCTTCCGCTCAAGAAACTTCCTGAGTTCCTCGTCCACGCAGGGATCCCAGCCAAGTCGTGCATACAGTCTTTGCCGTTGTGAATACCCGGCTGATCCGAGGCCCGAGCGCGGTTTCGGATTCATCGCAAGATTGCATACCAATGCGCTGTCCAGCTTGCCCTGTTTTTCGAAGGATCGCCCCAGCAGATACATAAGGCTGTCGATGCAAAGCCCATTCTCGTAGGCTTTTTCGTAAAACCTGCGCGCGGAAACCGCATCTTCCTCCTCCAGTTTACGATCACCAAGGTCAACGTAGAACTCAGCGCTCCGTGTCACCCCGGCACTGTCGGCGCACACCGAAAACGCAAGCCATACCGACAGCACGGAACATAACCTGAAGGTCTTAACCCCACTTTGACAGTCGAGACCGAACATTATGCGTAAAATGCCGTGCGGTATTGACTTAACCCAAGTTTCGCAGCCGAGAACGAGCAGTATGCGTAAGATGTTGTGCGAGATTGACTTAGAAAAAGCGCAGGGGTATCCGGGGAGATACCTTGAGCATTTTTCTAAGTTAAGATCGTACAATAGCTTGCGCATAATACCATCAGTCGATTGTCGGAGTCGGGTCAAAAATGCATGATGACCGAATGGATTCCGGAAACACCCATTCGGTCATTTTTGTTCCAGCGATATCTCATAGGGAATGTGAACCCTATTCCTGCTCGACCTCAGCTCTTCGCTTCTCGGCTTCGGCCTTGAACTGCGCCAACCGGGCCTTCATTTCCGCTTCCATCGCGGCTCTTTTTTCTTCAGCTTCGGCTTTGCGAGCCTCTCTCGCGGCTTCCATTTCAGCCTTACGTGCTTCCTTCTCCGCCTCCACTTCGGCACGCTTCGATTCGGATTCAGCCTTGCGGGCCTCTCTCGCGGCTTCCATTTCAGCCTCGGCTTCGGCACGCTTCGATTCGGACTCCGCCTTGCGAGCCTCTCTCACGGCTTCCATCTCCGCCTTACGGGCTTCCTTCTCAGCCTCCACCTCGGCACGCTTCGATTCGGATTCAGCCTTGCGGGCCTCTCTCGCGGCTTCCCGTTCAGCCTCGGCTTCGGCGCGCTTCGATTCGGACTCCGCCTTGCGAGCCTCTCTCGCGGCTTCCATTTCAGCCTCGGCTTCGGCGCGCTTCGATTCGGACTCCGCCTTGCGAGCCTCTCCCACGGCTTCCATCTCCGCCTTACGGGCTTCCTTCTCAGCCTCCACCTCGGCACGCTTCGATTCGGATTCAGCCTTACGAGCCTCTCTCGCGGCTTCCCGTTCAGCCTCCATTTCCGTGCGTTTCGCTTCCATTTCCGCCTTCAGTTCTTCGCGAGAAATCTCATCAGGTATCGGCTGTTCCATACCGTCGCCTGCCGTTACGGTTGATCCGGCGACTATTAGAGCAGTTGCGCACGCAGTAAACAGTTTCATTTTGTCCTCCTTGCCAAATGTTTGAAAAAAAAACCACCCAGTCAACATCGAACCCTGATACGGCGTGGCGCCGGAAAGCCCCACCAAAGTTCGTTTTCTCATTTGAATCCGGAATCTTCATTGTAGAGACTGTCACGAAAGCATGGATGATGTGTCGAGTGAGCATCGAGTATCCGCCAGGATGTCGCCTGTTCCCTTTGCAGTGCGGCCTGAATGACCATTCCGCCATACATCATGAACTCAACTCCGTTAACCACGGAAAATGTGTCCGATACAGGCGGGACAACGATGACGAACGAATCCGTCTCCAGTTTCATGAAGCACCCGGTCACGACCGTATCAACCAGTTCCATACCGTCCTTGCCGACAGAATCCACGAACCATCGATGCATTGCCCCATCGGATCTCCGGGAATAGTATCGCACGTGCTCCCGCTCGACTTCGGAATAACGTTGTGGAGTATTCCCTTGCCGGTAATGTCGGGGGGACATGTAAAACGATTGTTCAAGGGCAAAACGATGCCTGGTATACATAGAGTCATCGGCCATGTAGCCGAAAGGGGTATACGGCAGATCCGGCAAGACGAAGGTGTCTTTACATGTAGATTGAACGCCGATTCGAGTGTAGTTAACTGTAGCCCCGCAGGCATACGCGATATCGTACTCCCCTCGGGGTACTTGTTCCAGACTGAACCGGCCCTCCGCATCGGGTGTAATCCGGATATCGGTCCCGGGAACGAAAACCGTGAGGCAGGAAACGGAGATCCCCGGAGGTGTAACCATTCGCCCTCTGAAATTGGTTGAGGGATGGAGAAGTATATCTCTTGCAATATCGTTTTCCCGAACCTCCAACTCGTTCTGCAGCAATCCCGACAAGCGGCGTCCGCCATGTTCCACTCTCCCGTAAAGTGAGTACGGCCCCCACGGAACGCTGTCGAACGAGAAAACTCCGCCTTCCCCCGCCACGGTGTGGAATTCCTCCACCACGCTGTCACCGTTCTCTACGCTGATTCCGCTTCTGAGGATAACTTCGGCGTCCCTTCCGGGAGTAGCGTCGTACAGATACACGATACCGGATAACGAGGCTACAGCTCCATTGGGCAGGTCGGATCCCCCTCCCGCGATATCCCGGGGTGAATTGCCACACGCGAGAAATCCGCCGATAACCACAGTTGCGGCAAGAACCGAAAAACGAAGTGCTCGTCGGGACAAATTCATCTTCGCCCCCCTTCATCGTCCCGGGCTCGACGTATAGACGTCCTGGTCAACGGAAATGCCTGAAAATTGACTTGGTACACTCCATCGACCAGACTCTCATCTTCGGCCTCGGCTTCCCGTAGTACTTTTATCCGTAACTCATCCATCATTTGCATTGTCTTCCTGTACAATTCTTCACTCATGGCAACCGTCACACCGGAAATGTGGCGGCGATCGACAGACCGCTCCTCGGTTGCCTCGAGGGCTCTGAGCAGATATTCCTTTCTCACTTTTCTGGTCACCGCCGAAGGCACTCCGCCCGCGGTGACCGATTGATGCTTCTGAGAAAAGGTACCATCGGGATTCTCCACCAGCAAACCAATATCGAGAAGTGTGTGAACGGCTTTTCGTGCCTTTTCGGGAGAAACGGCGGGACGAACCAACTGGGCCAATCGATCATAGTCCCCTCTCCAGTCGGAGTGAACGACCAGTTCACGAATCACCGGATAATACCACTCGTCATAAAAGGCGAATTGGTTCTGGTTAATCTTGTAGAACTCACTCGCCTTGCGCAGTCGTTCCATTTCCCGGAAGTGTTTCTCGCGGTCTTCGATTGTCTTCGCCTGATTGTAGAACACCAGGTTCTCGAAAAAAGCAGCGGCACGCCCGGACAGACGAAGCCCTCGGATTATCTTTTTCACGGATTTCTCCGTAAGGTTCCGCTTTCCCTCGATGACGTGAGCACAAAAACTAGAGGAAGAAAAACCGGCTCTGCGAGCAAAGTTTCGATGTGAAAAAGTTGCTCTGAGCGTTTTCTGTTCCTTGAAGTAATCCCCCAGGAACAGTCGGTAGTTCTCGTATTCGTAGATTTTGTCAGTTTGCTTGTCCATGTACTGCTCAGCAACTCTCTGGTGCCGGGATTTTGCCCTTGTATGCTCATACCGGAGCAGACCGCACTTCTGCCCCGTGCTCAATAACTTACTTCACGAACAGCTCCCAGTCAACAGGCCATGGCGATAAACCGTTCTCAACCGAGAACGCTATGGAGCACTAATCATGTACGTAATTGACTATTTTTCAGCGAGTTACACATAACATTCCGCCTTCCGTCAGGTGGAATTGGACTATTTCTGAGAACAGCTAGCTAGTGTGGTGTCCGACAATTAGCGTGAATTTAGCGAGGCGATTTTCGTTCCCATTGAGGCGTGAGGAGGACGAATACTGGAAGTATTCAACCGACGAGCAACGAAAATGGGGGCGAAAAGCGCCCGTGTTAATTCTAGGCAATTGTCGGTCGCCACACTAGCCCAAGTTACCACCGGACAACCAGTTTTCCCGCAATCCGGCGGTCCCGTGCCTTATCCCAAGCATAGGGGGGCCGGAAACAACGACAGTTGAAGCGCATTAGCGAGCCGGTCGGCGTCACCTGAACACCCGCCGGGCGTCCATCCGTGACCCCATAAGTTGACATGTATCAATTCGATACACGGTCGAAAACTCTCCCCAATCGCCTCCCGGCCATCGATGAATTCCCACAATCGTTCGTGAGTCGAATCCGTTCTTGACCTCCTCCCCCATACAAAGCTATAATCAATCCTGGTAACTAGCCGGGCATGTATTTCACCGGCGAAGCCGGAAGGTCAAACAGAGCGTTCTCTTTCAAGACAAACACCGCGAGAGACAGATGTATTTGTCAAATAAGGGATTCCAACAAAGTGGGTTGACATGAAAAAACTAATTTCATCGGTGCTTCTGACCTCTGTACTCCTGTGCCGGGTTTTTTCTCAGACCCAGGGAATAACCCCCACGCTGGCGACTCCCGAGTTTACAGCCTCCCTCTCGATCGGATTCAATTATGATTTCAACCAGATTCCTACCGACGTTTCCTTCGACTATCCACTAGGGTATTTCGGGTTCAATGTGCCACTAAAAATGGGTCTCGACAAGACAATGTCGCAGTCGTTTATCGACACCTCGATGTTCCCCGACGGTAAGAAATTCGAGCCCACGGCAACGGCGAGACAATACGCCAACTACACGGTGCGAGTGGATATTCCAGTATGGGGCGGGGTCGCCAGTTGGTCGAATCTTCAGAACATGTACATGAATTATTCCAACACGCTTGGTGAGCCCAGTGTACATATGGGATTCAACGACCCGAATATCGATTTCTTTATGCGAGGAATGGTTGCGGTTCCTCTCGACCTTTCCTTCGGATGGGAAACCATGACCTTCGGGTACGCCTATAAGGTCAACGATCTGTTCAAAGTCGCCGTCAACCTGCACCGTCACATCTTTCACCTCGACATGCGGGCTAACATCGATGTGGACCTTCTGGGGTATTTCGATCTTCACCCCGAGATTCCCGACCAGGCCGGTGGAAGTAATGATCTGCCGATCAATCTCGGAGATGCGCTTTCGGATCTGGAAAGACGATACCTGAAGTACAGTTCCGACGATATATATGGACAGGCGGAAGGACACTACGAACTCGAGACCTGGTCTCCGACAATCGGACTTCATTTCTGGCGTCTGGGACTCACTTCCCGTTTCGGAATACGATCACAGGCTGAAGGGTCGATTTATGGCCGATATTCACTTCCGTTCTTCATTGACCCGGAAAGCTTCACAATGGACGATCTGGGTGACGAGCAATACCTCCTCGACAATATCAATCGTCTCGAATCCAGCGATGTGGACAGCATTAGATATCAATCGGACGACAATCTGACATGGGAAATGCCCATGGCACACACCATTACGTTTGACCTGCTTCCCGAGCATCTCCGCTTGTCGTATACAAAACTTTTCGGCGAGATCCACATGAAACTGGACAAAATAGAAGCGGTGCGACGCCCTGTTGATTCACGAAGCGATGAAGAAGAAGTCGTACGCGAAATTGTATTCGACGCCTCGGTGTCCGTCGACCACGTGCTCATGATGCATGGAACATTGAAGAATGCTTTCATAAACGCGGGGGTATTCGCTATCGATTTCTCTTTCATGGAGAAAGATGATCTACTGGAGCTGGGGCTGGCCGATGTCTGGCCGATGTACGGCGGCGGAGCACTCATGCCGGTACTGACGTTTGGGACAACGGTCGGGGCGAGAATAAAGCTGTTGCTGGAAGTCGACGTACTTCCCTTGACGGCACTCAAAAGCGGTGTATTGTATTACTTCTAGCCCGAGTTTCGCAGTCGAGGCGATGTCCCGAGCGGTGTCGAGGGGCGGTGTCCCGAGCGGAGCGCCGTATTGCGCTGCACTGAGCGGTGTCGA
>CAYFVL010000034.1:0-29478 GCA_964346405.1 uncultured Fibrobacterota bacterium | reverse complement strand
GCTCACTTCGACACCGCTCAGTGCAGCGCGGCACGGCGTTTCTCGACTGCGAAACTTGGGCTAGTACCTGGTCCGGAGACACTATATAAATAATACGACTAAAATCCTGCCGACATATGCAAAAAACGAGTGATGTCCTGTTGGTGGTCAAACGCACCGCGAAATTCTCATTATTTGGCCAACTACAAGCAGTTGTGGGCCGAAGCAATCCCCACTATGGAGTGGTGTCGGGTAATCTGACTGACCGACGACTGTACACCAGGTCGCGTTTCAGCTCGAGAAAGCGTCTCGCAGCTCGAGGAATGCATCCGGTTCGGGTGCTTCGAACGTGAGATTGCGCTCCATGTATGGATGAAAGAACGTAATGAGCCGTGCATGGAGGTATAGTCTTTTATGAATCGATTTCAGGGCATATACCTCGGCATCTTTGCTTTCGTTGCCATATCTGAGATCCCCGAGAATGGGATGGCCCAGATGATTCATATGAACTCGAATCTGGTGTGTCCTGCCGGTATGTAGCTGAACCCCAACACAGGAAAGGGGACCATGCGTTCCAAGGACTTCGTATGAACTTCGAGAAAAACGGCCGTTCTCCCCCACAACCATTTTTGTCCCTTTCACACAGTTACCCGAACGCACCAGGTCGAGCTGGATATCTCCCTTTTGCTTCCCGGGTATACCATGACATATGGCAATATATCTTTTTTCGACACTTCTTTCCCGAAGGCAATCATGAAGATACCTGACGGTGGTTTTCTCTTTTGCGAGCAGAATGACACCACTGGTATGTTTATCCAACCGATGTACCAGCATCGGCTCGGCGGTTTTCCCGGACTTGATTTTTTTTGCAAGATGCGCGGCGGCAAAATCAATAAGAGTATCACCCCCAAGATGACCGGTTCCCGAATGCACTACCAGCCCCGCGGGTTTGTTACACACCAGAATCCATTCATCTTCGTACAGGATTTTGAAATTCTTCCGGAAGACCGGCCTGTTCACCAGATCCGGCACCACTTTCAGACCTGATTTTGGTTTGGAGAATTCGGCAGTTTTGCTCTGAACCTCGACCTTTTCCCCTTCCTTCAAACGGTAGTTCTCTTTGCGACGTTTGCCGTCTACACGCACACATCCAGTTCGAAGGAGTCGGTAAATCTCGGAAAGTGGGCTTGATGCCATATTCTTGCGAAGAAGTCTGTCGAGTCGCATATCGGACTCTTCATGCCCTATCAGGATTTCGGTCAACTTCACGATTCTCCTTTCCCGCAAACCAGACAATCGCCAATCCCGCGCCGATTCCCAGCATATTCGCCACAAAATCCCGCCAGGAAGCGGATCTGCCGGGGATAGGAATCTGGTAGAATTCGCCCGCGGCGGCCAAAAGCAAACTGATCAGAGCGCCAACGAAAAGACTCGTTGCTTTCTTCAGCCCCTTACGAAAATGCAGGTACCGAAACAGAAGTACAGCCAAAAGGCCATATTCGACAAAATGCACGATTTTGTCGAGTCCCCACTCCCCCACGGGTGGCAAATGCCGCCCGGGGATCGAAGTGAGTGCAAGCATCGTGAGGACCCAGATGATGAGGGGAAGTTCGTAACGTAAAAATGCCATAGGAATACGATTCCACCAGTTCTTCGGTTGATTCTGCCGCAATGAGCTACTCGAGACACCGGTTGATCCGGTAAAACCTTTAACCCAGGTTTCGCAATCAACTCACGGCTCGTTCTCGACTGCGAAACCCAGGTTAAAAATACTTGATTGACTCTTACGCTCTGCGCAGAATACGAATCTTACCACCAGTTTCGTGCCCGATTGTTCTGCGCTCACTAGCCCAGGTTTCTCATGAAACGGGGCGTCCATGGATAAAAATCTTATCTCCCGCATGATCCCGAGTAAAAAAAAGCTGATCCGTGCCTGCCTCTCTCAATGAGAGCGTTCGACTCAGATCCATTGAACTCATTGGAAAATCGCGCCTGGAGATACCGGCACCGTGGATTTTCTTATCCTTGAGATATTGTTTAACCCGACTTCTGTTCCATTTCATCCGTCCCCGAATTTCGTATACCCTGCCCGGGAATCCCGGAACCGGACGGTCCGAGACCAGAAAATCCACCGATTTGTTTAAATGGGACAGCCCAAATCTATCCGCAATCGAAGCGCTCAGACGTGCCCGACGTATCGCCGGATCGGGAACCATAAGATATGCCGCGGCCTTGGTGAATCGGCGTGGAGAATCGGGTGTACCGCTGAAAATGCGGGGGCCGGTTCCGGAACTGAGAACCACTGCCAAGTGACATATATCTCGTGGAGCACTGCGAGTAATCCGAAGAAGGGATTCTTTGCATTCTCCATCTACTGAAACTACCAGGAAAGAATGAAGGCCCGACAGACTCTTACGGGCTTCGCTCGGCTCAAAAGCAGGCGCAGCTTTAACCCAGACCTCACGAGCCTTTGTCAGAAATGTCTCAATGTGTTCCTCAATATTTGGGCGCGACATCCGAAGGGAAATGGTTCTTCTGCCTTCTATTCGACGGCTGGGATCCAGGTACAAGGCATCGAACTCGTCCAAGCGGAAACGTGAGGCTGTAATAGTGCCGTCTCCCTGGACGATATGAACGTCCAGACCCAGAATTTCCGTATTTATCCTGAAAAGCCGCGCCAGAACAGGATCCTGCTCCACGTAGACAACACGATCGGTACGCTTTCGAAAAAAAATGGAATCTATGCCCAACCCACCGGTCAAATCGGCAACGGATTCTGCATTGAGCACCGAAGCATGAAAAGCAGCGGCAATTTCACCGGAAGCCTGCTCAAGCGCGGTCGACTCATAGAGCATTCCGCTTCGACTAATCGTCGGTAGTTTTAATTGAGCTTTCCGCCGGCAGGCCAGTTGCCGAGACAAGAGCCCGGAAGGGATCGGGGTTTTCCCCCTGAGATACAGAGCACAATCCTCGGGTGATTGGCCTTCGAGCTGATCGAGCAGCTCCCGGGCGGTTGTGGAGGAGAGAATTTCCAGTTCACTGAGGTCCACATTGTGCCGTAAAACGCTAATACCGGACGTATAAATCGCTAATCGATTCACCCCGGTGAGTATGGAGAATCGCCGTGGCGAACAACTCGGCCACAGACACTACCGAGAGCTTGGGATTCATCTTTCCGGGCCCGATATAGACAGTATCAGTAACCACAAGTCTTTTCAAAGATGATTTCTGAATTCGTTCAACGGCATTCCCGGAAAGAACACCGTGTACACAACAGGATGTTATTTCCTCAACCCCCAGTGATTCCAGTGCATCCACTACTTCGATAATTGATCCGCCCGAAGCAATCTCATCATCAAAAATAATGGCGCGTTTTCCCTCGACATTACCGATAACGTGCTGAATTTCGGGAGTTTCGGAATCATCGGAACGACGTTTGTCGAGAATGGCCAGCGGAAGCCCAAGCCGAATCGCATACTGACCGGCATGCTTCGCACTTCCGGCATCGGGAGCGACAACAACCGAATTTTCGATATCTTCTTTGCAGAAGAAGTCGCACAGAATTCTACCGGCAAGTAGATGATCGACCTGTATCCTGAAAAAGCCCTGAATCTGGGGCGAGTGTAAGTTCATGGTCATTGCCCGGTCGGCACCGGCGGTAGCCAAAAGATCCGCAACCAATCGCGCGGTAATGGATATGCGAGGTTCGTCCTTTTTGTCCGAGCGCACATAAGGGTAATATGGAACAACCGCGGTAATTCTTGCCGCACTGGCGTGCTTTATCGCGTCTATCATGATGAGAAGCTCCATCAGCCCCTCATTCACCGGTACGCATGACGGCTGAATGACAAAAACATCCTTGCCGCGAACGCTTTCGAGGACACGCACTTTGATATTATCGTTGGAGAATTTCAGAATCTCACACTTACCCAGTTCCACACCGGCATGGCGACAGATTCGCTTTGCGAGTGGAAGGTTCGCGTTTCCCGAAAAAATTTTGAGATCGTTGCCGTCAGTTCCGCTCACCGTCTTACCTCTTCCGTCGAGGATTAACTTTTCCGATTTATCCCACAAGCCCACTACGGAGTCTGTTGTCGCCAACACGACTCATTCCGACGATCCGGCCGGTGGAACTACTCACGTTCTTCGGAAACTTCCCGTTTCACTTCGTCCCACTCAAAAGCCAAATCCATGATCGATTCCGAAATCAGCCGAGGTTGGCTAATACTTTTGGGCTCGAAATAGAAGTCACCTTCATCCAATTCAAGCATGGCGAAAACAGCTTCACGGCCGGTGCGGTTGCGATAAAAGGCATCGATAACTCTTCCCCTGGAGAAAATGAGATAGCCCTTGCGCCGTCCACAATAAATATGCAGGACACCTTCACGCCCACCGATTTCCAGAAGCTGAATAGCATCGATTAGTCCGGTCTGCTTCAGGTTTCCGGAAAACACGAATGTCGTGTGCCGAACCGAGTCTTCTTCTTTGCCGGTTTTGCGTGACAATAGTATATATGCCAAAGCAGCTCCCCCCAGGATTCCCGGAAGGAGACCGGCTGCTATAACTAGAAATTGCATTCCTGAAATGATCATCAACTCCGTGCCGTGTGGCTCTAAACTACAATCTGCGATACGCGATGACAACCCTGAAGCGAATTTTCCGTCTCAGAGGCATACAATTACCTACGGCTGACCCACTTCGGAAATGCCGTGCGCTCGCGATACCGATTCGACCCCCGGAATACGTTGTATCCGACGAACAATCTGCTTCAGTTGATTTGTATTTGCCACTTCTATGCGAAAGGAGTTATTCACATGCTCGTGCTCGGTTCGTATCGTGCCCTCGAGCACATTTGCCCCCGTATCCGAGAATACCTCGGTGATTTTGTGAAGCAGGCCTCGACGGTCGCCGGCTTTCACCTCAATGCATGCATGAAACTTCCTGCTCTGACTGTCGTCCCAGCTCACCTGCATTACCCGTTCTTTGTCCTGAGCGAAGATAGCGGCATTCACGCAATCGGCTCTGTGAACCGATATGCCGCGCCCTCGAGTGACAAAGCCCAAGATTTCGTCGCCGGGAACCGGATTGCAACACCGTGCATACCGCACCAGCAGGTTATCGCTTCCCCCGACAAGCACTTCCCGGGTTTTACCGGTGAACGTACTCACGATCCGGGATACCACATTCGGGCGAGTGGCGGTTTTTACATTCTTGACCTCAAAGTACTGCAGGACACGGTTGATAGAGATTTCCCCGTTCCCGACAAGCTCGTACAGTCGCTCCTTGCTCGTTATTCCAAGATGTTGCAGTAGACCCGGGATATGTTCGTTGAACTCACCGGCCATCTGGTTCTTCTTCAGGCGAGTCTTGATGATTCGCCTGCCCAGGTCTATGCTTTCCTGCCGTCCCGTGCTTTTCAACCATCTTCTGATGGCCGAACGAGCCTTCGGGGTTTTTACCTCCCGAAGCCAATCTATTGACGGTTTTTTGGACCCAAGGTGGAGGATTTCCACAGTCAAGCCACTTTTCAGGACTTGGTTTATCGGTTCGATTTTCCCGTCGACCCGCGCACCGATGCAGTGTAAGCCAAGATCGGTGTGGACGGCGAACGCGAAGTCGAGCACGGTTGCTCCTTTGGGGAGGGAAATCAGATCTCCTCGCGGGGTGAAAACGAAAATTTCGGCATGAAACAGGTCAATTTTGAAAAACTCAAAGAATTCGTTGGAATCAGTGAGATCCTTCTGCCATTCAATAAGATTCTTGAGCCAGGTCAAAGACTGTTCATCCTGACTCGGCTTTCTCGAATCTCCGGACTTATACCGCCAATGTGCGGCAATCCCGTCCTCGGCAACCTGATTCATCCCCCAGGTTCTGATCTGCATTTCAACAAAGTTCCCTTCACTACCGACCACGGTTGTATGAAGGGATTGATACCCGTTCGATTTCGGTGTACTGATGTAGTCTTTGAAACGGTCCTGAATCGGTTTCCACATCGAGTGAATCACGCCGAGGACATGGTAACAGTCCCGAACACTGTTGGTGATAACCCGAATTGCGAGCAGATCGAAGATCTCCTCGAATGGTTTATTGCGCTGCACCATCTTGCGATAGATGCTGAAAAAATGCTTCGGTCTGCCTACAATCGTCGCATCGAGGCCCTCTTCTTCCAGCCGTCGAAGAAGGGGTTTTGTGAAACTTTCGATAATTTCTTCACGCTCAGTACGACTGGATACCACCCGCGAGATTATGCTTCGATGTTCCCGCGGATGAAGGTATTTGAAAGCCAGATCCTCGAGTTCCCACTTGATTCGGGCCATTCCCAAACGGTGCGCCAGTGGAGCATAGATATCCAGCGTCTCTTTGGCGATATCCTTGATTCGGTCGGGAGGGAGATAGTCGAGCGTGCGGAGGTTATGCAGACGATCAGCGAATTTTATTATGATCACCCGGAGGTCTTTGGCCATGGACAGCAGCATCTTTCGAAACGTCTCGGCCTGACGCTCCTGACGCGATTTCATCTGGAGAGCTTTGATTTTAGTCACTCCGTCGACCAGAACCGCGATTTCTTCTCCGAATTCTTTCTCGATCGTTTCTCTGGTTATCGAAGTGTCCTCGAGGACATCGTGAAGAAGACTTGCCGCAATCGTGACCGAATCCAACTGCTGCTCGGACAAAATAAGCGAAACCGCAACCGGATGTGCGAGAAAGGGCTCACCCGATTTCCGAAACTGATTTCGATGAGCTTTCCATGCAAACCGGTAGGCATGCTCAATCTGGTCGATATGGATTTTCGGGTTTACTTCCCTCAGTTGCGCGAGATACGACGCAATCGACTTTTCAAGAACATCCTCGTCCTTCTCGGCAAGACTCGTATTGGACATATGATCAACAGACGATTGCAGAACTACCCCCATACCGCGCGTCGCTGGACACGCATCATGTTGTCAGCTTTTGTTTCTCCTGACGAAATATACTAAGCTTCGATTCGACTTCGCCCAACAAGAAGCGGAGTTCCGACGCTTTTTCGACCGCCGAGACAATCTCCTGTTCCTCATTTTTAAGGCTGCTCATCTGAGCTTTGATATCCTCAAGCAGCAAAGTCAGGCTATTTATCCTGTTTTCGGCTTCCAGAATAGCCATTCGCTCGGAGGCGAGCTTCTTCATACGTTCCTCAATGTCGGACATCGTCTCTTCCATCTCGGATACTTCCGAGCCTATTTTGTCGATGCTTGCGGAGCGGTCGCGAATGGATTCGATGTCTCTTTCCGCTTTCTCTATCAATCCACCGAGTTCATCCACTTTTTTCTGAGTGGCGGTCACCAGTTCTCTACCCTTATCAATCGAGTCGATGCGAATCTCCATGTCGCTAACGGCAGTATCAATTTTCTCGATACGGGCATCGATCGCCTCAATTTTGCTGGAGCGTCGACCGATTTGTTCCATTTCGGTCTTCAGCTCGGCGAGCATGGTTCGTGCATCTCCAAGCCGAGCCTCAGCCCCGGCAATATCGTTCTTTCGAGCATCAATTTCTTCCAGCCGAACTCCGGTTTCAGCCACGACCTTTTCGAAATTCTCCTGATTGCTGTCGACTGTGGCATGGTACTCCTTCACCAGCTCATTGAACTCATCCAAGCGCCGTCCGGCACCGTCGAAGAGTTCATCCAGCTTCTTGCGCATTTCCAGAATCCGCTGTTCTTCCTCCAGCAGAGCCTGTTTTTCCTCTTTCAGCCGACCAATGACGTGATCAACTTCAAGTGTCTGTGAAGAAACCGCCGACAATCGCTCCCCGAGATCTTCAACATTCTTCCGCTCCTTTGCCAGCCCCTGGATTTTCATGTTTATGTCCCCAAGGAGATAATTCAACTGATCGAGCCGCTTTTCTGTCTTATCGATCATGTTTTTGCGCTGGAGCTGCGTATTCATCCTCTCATCGACTTCGGTCACCATACTCCCGAGATTGTCTATTTTGCGCTCTACCTCATCCACCAGCTTAGCTCGGTCCTCGGTCTGCCGAACTTGTTCGGACGTGGCATCGGAGATTGTTTTGAGGGTATCGATTCTTTCACCGACCGATGAGATCAGAGCCTCGTGTTTTCCCAACTCATCCATTCGGGTGTCGACCGTATTTGCTGATTCCAACAGCCCGTCGATACGTTCGGAAAGGCTATCCAGCTCCTGTCGTCGAACAAACAGCCCATCCTGCTTCGAAAGCGTATCCTCCACGAGGGTTTGCATATCCTGAAGACGCGAGTCGATCTTTCGCAAACCCCGTTCCTTCTGATGAACCGCCTCGAGCTGTGTATCCATTTCCCCCAACTGCGCTTCCATTTCAGTTATCCGACCGGTGATGGTATCCACCGCGGTCCACTCTTTGCCCAATTCGTCGATACGAGCCCGAACTTTGTCGAGAGCTTTTTCGTACTCACTCACCTGCGACCGAGTAGTCTGCAGTGTCTCCTGGTGTTTCACAAGTGTATTCAATATAGATTCACTGCTCTTTGCCACCGAGTGGACTTCCCGAGCCCGCTCACTTACCTCGTCCATGTGCCTGGCCTGCTCCTGAAATACCTGTAGCTTCCCACCGAGTTCATGATCCAGCTTTCTCATCTCATCGATTTTTCCAGAGGCCTCATCCACATGCTTGCGAAAATCACGCACCTCGGTTATCGCCGCCTTGCTGGAATCGAGCATTTCACGGACCGTACTGATATTTTTTTCTATCTTCTCCAACGCTGAATACTTGCCCTGCAACTGTTTGAGATCGGCATTGATCTTCCACGTAAGTGTGTTGAGTTTGCCGGCCTCCTCATTGGCTCGCTCGACGACTACCTTCTGATTTTCCAGAGATTTTATCTTGGATTTAACATATTCGGACAATGAATTGAGACCGTCGACCTTCTCTTTCAAGACACTGTAGGACTTCATTTCATGATCGATCCCGTCGATTCTGCGGCCGAGTACAGTGGTCGATTCCTGCATCGCATCGACTTGATTCTTCACGGTGTCCATATTCTCCGTCAACTCGTTCGCACGTTTTTGGGCGTTTTCCAGGTCGGCAACCACCCCGGAGGCATCACCGCTCATCCGCAGTATCTCACCGACCCCTTTTTCCCGTCGTAATGTAGCAACCGTCTGTTCGACTCTTTCCTGGACTGAGTCAACAAAACTCTCCTGCTCCCCAATCCTTTCAAGAACATCGACGATCGATCCCAATTGGGTACGAAGCTCCTCGGCGGATTCGGCCTTGGTCGCAAGCCCGGCCATCCTGCTCTCGGCTTCGGATAATTCGGTGGTTAGATTTCGGATCCGGCCGAAAAACCCGTTTTTTTCCCCATTCTTCCCATTACTATCGCGTTTCAGAGCTTCAGCGGAAGCAAGAAGTTGTTTTATTTCTTCTTTTTCGGCACGCATTTTTTCATAAAGCTCCCGCGCCTGTTCCAGTTCATTACCGGCTTCTTCGGCGGTCCCCTGCCGACCGCGGGAATCTTTTTTGGTGAGCGGAAACATCATAGGATTTCCTCCTGCGGAAACGTACTCTCATTTGCAATTAACCATGTATCGTTACGACGGACGAAATCGAGTTTTTTCCCGTTCGTCACATCAAGTAGATCGGATCTATAATTCTGGATGAACTTAACCGTTGCGGTCGACTCAGTATGCGCGGTGACCAGTAAATCTTCAAATGATACCGCGATCGTGTCATATATATCAAATGTCCGTTGTTTACGACGGCGCCATCCTTCCCATTCCAGTCCCTGGCCGGAAAACGTCGCGGTGTCGTAGTAAAGCCGATAGTTCGACATCCGACGCGATTCCCAGGCCCTTGCCCAATTACCAAGTACGTCGGCGAATGCCGACTGATGCTGCAGATACTCGGTAAGAAAAGTCATGCGATACCGAGCCGCCACACTGAAATCGGGGAAAGACGCCGGCTCCGTGATCGTGTCGGAATCAACGATTAACACCGGCGTAGCGATGCCTTCACGAAGGTAGTCCGAAAGCGCGGACAAGTCGGCATTACGCATCTCTATGCACCCGCGTGTACTTACGGGCATACTGTCGGGCGCCGTTCCGTGAATCCATATGCCGCCACCAGTTCGTCCTTCCCGTCGGTCCAACCAGTTTGGGTAATTCAGCACATATGCGGTCGGTCCGTAAATTTCGGAAAGCTGCGCCGCCTCTTTTTTCCCTTCGATGAAATACTGACCCTCCGGAGTCCGCAAATCCCCGTCCCACATTTTTCTGCCGGGATTGCGCCCAACAGCAATGGGATACTCGGCAAGCACCGACCACCCGTCGGTCTTTCGCTCGAGAAGATGCAGCATGCGGGTGCGCTTATTGGCAAGAACGAAGTATTGCATTCCGGAATCATTTCCCCCCGCCGTCCAAACCGGCGCCGAACTGTCCCGAAAGAATTCCGGGTCAACCACCCAGGAAGGGGGAACGGGTATGATTGCCGTATCGATATCCGCCGTATGCTCCGGCTCATCAACCTTCGTTTGTTTCACTTCCGGTTTAGACTTTATCGTATCCTTTCGGATTTCAACGGGTATTTTGTCGGCGGTAACCGGCTTGCGGGGGGGCACAAGCGCGTCGGTTGTGTTTGACGGGTCGGGTATGGCCAAGGCAACGAGAACTACTACTAACGCCAGAAGCACCGCGGAGGGAATGAGGATACGAAATACGGAAGATGGAATTCTGCTTTCGGGCTTCGCATGCTCATATGCCCTTGCAATATCGCGCCCGCGATTCCAAGTCGAAAAACGGATTTCGAGCTTCTTGAGTTGTAAGGAAAAACACCTCTTTACTTTATCCATCCCCATCTACTTCCCGTATCGATTTGCAGTTGGCATCACAGTTTCCGGAGGAGGCTACTCTCAGAACCGATTATACAATTAAAACCTATTGAAGGAAACCCGGCGAAACCCGGGCTGGGGAAGTCACTGAACCGTTGAGGCACAGAGACGAAGAATGTCGCCGACAGACTGCTCATCGGGTTTCCCGGGCAGTATGAGACAGCGATTTTCCGCTCCGGGGGCGCAAAACGGAGACTCCCCAGCCGAAAACAAGCCTATTGCAGGCCGGCCCATGAGGAGAGAAATCTGGTAGAGACAGGTTTTTCCTGAAAGAAACACGGTAGATGTAGTTACAAGCGCAGCCGTAGCCGATGCGGACAGCCCGATGATAACCGGTATCTTCAAGATACCAAGCCATTCACGCCACTCTTCGTTCGGAACAGACTCCGACCAGGCGTACCAGCCGAGACCGGGGAAACTGTCGACGAGTTCGTTCACTAAAGAAGCCGTCCAGTCTCTTCCGAATTGAGTTCCCAGATGTATCACATCTATGCCCGCCGGTTTGGTATCGGAAGAGATTCCGTTTTCCCCAAGAACGTGACGTACCTGAGCCACTGCTTCTTTTGTCGTTTTCCATTGAACTGTATCGGGAACTTTGACCGCAAAGAAACCGGTCAGACAACGATACCTCTCAATGCCCGTCTGCCCGTCGTCGGTCGGAAGAACAGAAAGATTCAAAAGTGTGTTCCGCAACTCACTATCGTTTCGTCCCGCCCGAATCGCAGGTTCTGCCGCAACGGAGAGATAAGTCAGGATCGGTCCGGGGAATTGCTCGAGGTATAACCATAAACCCGATCGTAATGATACAAGCTCTGAAACCAGTTGCCGGCGTACACGAGAAAAATAGAAATCACGTTCTACCACATATGTGAGTACCCGCGATACCCCATTTACCTCTTTGAAAAAGGGTGCAACGGTCTCGGTGCACAGCAGCGAAACATCCGCTTTTGCGAACCGAGACACGAATCCAAGCAGCACCGGTACGCTTATAAGAGCATCAAGAGGATCTTCGGGAAGGACAATTACGACGCTCCCGGGAGTATTCAGGTGAACGCCGAACGGTACGGGTGCGCCCTTTTTCCCCACTTCGACACTTATCCGGGTCATTTCCCGGCTTATGCGCCATCTGACCAATCGGTAAATCCGTCGTAAAAGAGTCATTAGTCCTCTTGATTTCTTGTCCGCTGGGATTATACCATTATACAGTATTTGTCACGATGATCAAGTTCGGTATGAGAGTGCATAGTGCCGGCTAACGAAAGCCTTCTCTGCCGGTCGTGATCGAAATAGTGGCACTACTATTCAATCGGCCGACCTCCAGGAACGGGAGTGCCCATTCTCTGTATGAAGCCCAATCAAGGAGTCGTAACGAAATAACCTCTCCATTCTCACTTGATCTCAAGTCGGCTTTCTTCGTTGCTTGTTTGGGCCATAGTCCCTGCTATGCCCCTGCACAGCGCCTCGAAAGCCGCCCTGATATCTTCGCTATTTCTGGAGACTTTATTCCGTGACGACTCCTAACCCAGGGAAGAGGTATTCTGGAGAGTGAATAGAAAATACAACCGGCCGGAGGAAATCCGGAAATGGATTCATCTGTGCCTGTAAGCGCCGAACGACGCAAGCCCCAGTCCATTATGCTCAGAACTCCACCAAATGAGTGGCGGTCTGAATTCACATACAATTCGAACAACATAAACCGTACAGTACGGATATGATAGCATTCATACTTGAAATCTGCGTTTATCTCTCGATCCTGTGGTTTGCTCTGACAGGTGTAACCGATCTATTGTCGGCACTTGTTCCCTTTTCGTCCATTCTGCTTCCGGTTGTCTTTTGTATCCTGCTTCTGGCATTGCTCATTTATTCGGCATTCTCGGGGAGATCGCCAACAAATCGCAGATCGATGGCATGGTTGGGTCTTATGGGGACTATTTTTGGATTCGCGGCGAGTGAAAGCACAATTCAAAGCATGGCCAATCCCTCACTTTCTCCTCTTGCTTTGCTTTTCTACGGCTATGTAATCGCTTTCTCCGCGACCGGACGGCCGGACCTTTGCATCGGTTCAATTTTATACTCGGTTCTGGCCTCGCTGCTGGGAATACTTGGGCGCTACTATTTTGGAGACGGCCCGGCAGCCAAGCTTCCCGCTTTTTTCAGTGAACGCATTTTCGCCCTGTTGCCTTTCATCTCGAGTGTCGTGGGGGCAGGCATCCTTGCGTTCGTTGCCGGACTGAAGAATACAGCCAAACCCGCGGTGCAAGCCGGTTCCGTTACCAAGCATCCCCCCTGCACAAGTTCCTGCATCACTAAAAAAGATGAAGGACCGCAGGAGGAACAAGAAGAAGACAACCGCACCGGATCCAGTCATACCCGAAGCATTTCCGTCAAGCATATCGGGGATCTTCGTGAAGCCGAGAGCGTCACGACACGAGACTTGCTGGCAAGCGTAGTGTATTTCATGAGTAGAAATTTTCGTGGATACTCATCACTTGGTTTTATCTACGATCAAAAGAAAAGCGTGTTCACCCTCAACTCGTTTTGCTCAAAAAGCACTGCTATTATCAAAGACGTACAGATTCCGACAAATCAGGGGATTGTCGGCCGGATGGCGGTAGAAATGCGCTCATTTCTCAGCGGTGACCTCACCTACTACAACCATGAATTGCAGTATTATTCACATAGTGAAATGATAAATTCGATTTTGGCTACCCCCATTATCTCCCATACAAAAGAACTACTGGGGGCACTGGTGATCGACAGCAGAGACAAGAGCGCATTTCGAGAGCAACACAAGGAAACCATGAACAGGTTTTCTTCACTTGCCGCCGCCCTTATCACAAATCTTAGAATGCGGGTATATCAGGAACGCGCCGCCAAGCAGTTTCAAATCTTTTACCAGGCTTCCGAAAAATTCACTACCACACTGAATACCATCCAGGTAATAGACGTCGCCATACAAATGATATCACAACTGATACGATTCGTAAGGGTGATGGCGGTGACATTTGATGTGAAAACGATGCGGGGAACCGTTGTGCGAGTCGCCGGAACGGCACAGGAGATCCCCCAGGGATCTTTCTTCACCATCGGAGACGGGCTATTCTCTTACGTGTTCCGTAATAGGCGGGCGGTGAATATTCCGGATATTGCCCAGTATGAGCACCAAATATATCGGCTTGCACCGGGCGAACCGGCGAATTCCACAATACGTTCAATTCTGGTATTGCCTATTCTGGATGATGAGCTGGGATGTCGTGGAATTCTTTCAATGGAATCGGACGTACCGGGTTACTTTCAAGGTGAAGCGGAACAGGTATTATCAACCCTCGCCGGCAACGTTTCGGTTGCGTATGTTCGTGCACTGCTATACCAGCGAATGGAAATGCTCGCGACAACCGACGGCCTGACCATGCTGAGCAACCACCGGTTCTTTCAGGAACACCTCACACGAGAGATGGAGCGTGCAAGCCGGTACAAACGAACGGTGGCCCTCATCCTGATGGACATTGATCATTTCAAGAACTTCAATGACACCTACGGGCACCCTATCGGTGATCTGGTTTTGCGAGAGATAGCCGGATGCATAAAATCATCTATTCGCACGAACGATCTTCCCGCCCGGTACGGCGGCGAAGAGTTCGCTGTAATCATTCCTGAGACAAATGACCGGGACGTCATCACGATAGCCGAACGTATTCGACGTACAATAGAAACAAACGTGATCACAGTGAAACGTCAGCAATTGAACGTGACTGTGAGTATCGGCTGCGCAATGTTTCCGCACGACGGCAAAGACCAGGCTTCGTTGATTGAATGCGCCGACAAGGCGATGTACTATTCAAAAGACCACGGAAGAAACCAGATAACCCGTTACCGCAAAGGCATGCAAGTCTCTTAGCCCGGGTTTCGCAGTCGAGAACCGCCGCACCCGAGCGGAGCCGAGGGATAGAGCAGTATGCACCTTTATCGGACGTGTATTTCGCCGGTTTCTTACTCAAAGCCACGCGAGCGGGAGGAATGTACATTGTCACCGGAATTCTTCTGTTCATGGTTACCTGGCAATTACTACCGGCCGCCCACGCGCTATCCCTCGCTCGGTTCAGGTTCCAAATAAGACAATTCCCATTTTGCCCGCCGTCTTCCGCACTCGCATATCGAGGGTCGCAAGACTCACCTCCGTTTCACGCGCAAGCACCAGATAGAGAGCATCGTAAACAGTTACGCCTTCGCGGCACGCAAGCTCAAATGCGAAAGCGATGACAGGTTCATGTGTGCAGTAAAGAATGGGTAAACGGCTGAAAAGTGCTATCTGTTCTTGCGCCAACTCCCTTGAACAGAGCCCTCGACGCACCTTCTTCCAGGCGACATTGCCGAATTCCGCCCTGAGAAGATCCGGTGCGACCAATTGCATTCCGGCCCGGGTCACTCGACGACGAATCTCCAAAGACGCTTCCTCTTCTTCTTCGGGGAAAAACCACGGGACGATCGCCGAACAATCGACCACTATTGCATTCATCGGTCGCGGTCCTCACGAATAGACTCGACACTGCTTTCCGACTTGCCGTATTGCTGTTGGATCACCTCACGCACGGATTGTATTGAGCTGATCGTCGTGGAGGCGCCATATTCCTCGCCGTGGCCCAGAGCTGATTCGAGAATCGCAAGGACCTCACCCGAAATAGAGCGATGATGGGTCCTGGACGCGGCTTTAAGCCTGGAATAGATATCCGGTGGGATATTCCGTACCTGTAATGTTGCCATGGGAACCTCCCAGTCAAAGGAATAGAGAGATGTATCCTTCTCAGGATTATATATGCCCCTGCATAAAAACAAGACCGTTACCATTCCGCCGGCCACGGAAATGTACCGAGCGAACGGTTCGCGGTAGCATACGTCGAATATATACAAAATGGTGAGTTTTGCGCGCAAGTTTCATGCAAAACTCACCACTCAGACTTTTTCAAGGTACTTCCCGTACACCGCCCCGAAGGCCGGAACAGATAGTCGGGGGTTGCGACGAGGACATATATTTATAGAACTGGTTCACCCGACTTCGACAGTCGAGAGACGGGTTCAGGCTTTCAGTGACCACTCGCCCAAAATCGGTCTTCGTGCGGTTGCGATGCCACGTCTTCTGTCCATTAGTGCCTGGAACAAAAAGGATGAGAAAGTGATTATTGATGTTGAACGGTTCGGAGCACGCGGCGACGGTACGACTCTGAACACGCGAGCTTTTCAGGAAGCGTTTGATCTGGCGCGGGAAACCGGTGGCGGTGTTGTGCGAATAGCACCGGGAGTCTACAAAACCGGTACCGTGCACATATATTCAAATACAACACTGGAAATTTCGCCGGGCGCGGTTGTTCAGGGGTCAACGGATCTTGCGGACTATCCGATCTCCAATCCCGTGGGCGAAGAGGGTCGTCGACCATTCTACAACAAGGATCTCACCGATCGCCATTTGCTGCTCGCTCATAAAGCGGATAATGTGACCATCACCGGGGGCGGATGTATTGACGGTATGGGTGAGAGTTTCTGGGAGCCGCAGGTGAGGCCCGAAACCTGGATACGAGAGAAGGTCGGGAAGCGTCCTTCGCCCATGATCGAAATGACACATTGCACCGATCTGCGAATTCAGAATATAACCATATTCAATTCACCAGGCTGGACGGTCGGCCTTACCAATTGCGACCGGGTCATGATTACCAATGTTCGTGTCGCCAACAATTTCTGGGGCCCGAACACCGATGCCTTCGACCTGTGCGGGTGCCGGGACGTACTGATAACCGGGTGCCACGTTGAAGCCGGGGACGACGCGTTTTGCATCAAGACAATGCCCCACACCAGGTCGTCCGAACGTATTACCATCACAAATTGCACCATGAAAACAAATTGTGTCGGTCTTAAACTCGGATGCACCGAATCACACAAAGATATGCGCAGTATCACTTTCACGAATTGTGTCGTATACAACTCGACTCGCGCGGTCGGAATTTACAATTTGCGGGGCGCAACCTTCGAAGATATCGTTATCAGCAACATCGTGTGCGATACAACAAACGCAATGCCGCTCAATCGCCCGATACACATTGACTTGCGACACGTCGAAGATGCCAACGATCCCCCGAGCACTCCGGGTCTTGTGCGAAACGTGATAATCAGCAACTTCATCGCGAACACCGACGGCCGCGTATTGATGACGGCGGCCGATGGGTGCCGTATGGAGAACATCACGCTAAGTGATGTGCATTTACGATATTCGAAAGTGGACAATCCGTTTCCTGGGGGAAGGGATGCCAAAAGCAGTCAATTCTCCAACCACAGCCCCGAAGCCCGAATTGCCCCGGGAGCGATTGTGGCCGACGGAATCGACGGACTGGTAGTACGGGGAGCAGGCGTATTCTGGCCTTCGGATACCGGGATTCCATCGATGCATGCTTTATGGTTAAGGAACTGTGCGAATGCCCATATTGACTCTCCTGCACTGAATGCAAGTGATTCGAACATGGAGGCTGTCAAGATTACAAACTGACTGCCGGGACATTCTGATCCGGAGACGGGAAATCCGACACCAAAACACAATGTGTTTTGAAAAGAACAGAAGGAGAAAAGATGAAGAAGCCAAATTTACTCTTTATCTACACCGACGAGCAGCGTTACAATACTATGAGGGCATACGGGAACACAACTATTGATATGCCAAACCTCAACCGGTTTTCTGAAACGGCAACGGTATGTGACCGAGCCTATGTAACCCAACCGGTCTGCACGCCGTCACGGGCGAGTCTTCTCTCGGGTCTGACACCGCATTCCTGCGACATGCCGCAGAACAACCTCATTCTTCCCGACGAAGTTCAATGCCTGCCTGAAATGCTGGATGACCGCGATTACGTCTGCGCTCATCACGGCAAATGGCACCTGGGAGACGAAATATACCCACAACATGGATTTGGCCGGTGGCGCGCAACCGAGGATTCATACCATGCATTTTACCGCCGGCATCGCGATCAATCCGACCGTTCCCCCTTCCATGATTTTCTCATGGCACACGGACAAGAACCCGAGTCGCCCCCCGGGAACCTGCCTCCTGAAATCGGCTATCGGTTTTTTCGTGACCAGATCGGACGACTGCCCGAGGAATTGAGCCGCCCGAAATTCCTTTCCGACGGCGCGAGCCGGTTCATTCGTGAGAACAGGGATAACCCCTTTGTTTTGTACGTCAATTTTTTAGAGCCCCACATGCCCTTTTTCAGTGCCAGAGACGACCAGTACTCGCCCGATCAGGTGACTCTTCCAGACAATTTTGGTGACAATCTCGACGAGAACGCGCCAAGACGGTTGCGTCGTACCGCCGAGAAGTACAAAAATGGCGGCTACGGAATCGACAAACCGCTTGCCACGGAGGAACAATGGCGCCGCCTGATTGCCCGGTACTGGGGGATGTGCAGTCTGGTGGATACCCATGTCGGAAAAATTCTGGATGCCCTGACCGAGTGCGGTCTCGACGACAACACCGTGGTAGTGTTCACGTCGGATCACGGCGACATGATGAGCAGCCACAACCTTCTCGGCAAGGGGTATATGTTCGAGGAGTCCACTCGTGTTCCGCTGCTCGTGCGCTTACCGGGACAAAAAAAGCAAAATCACATTTCAGGACCGCTGAGTCAGCTTGACCTGGTTCCGACACTGCTCGAGTCCATGGGAAAAGAGGCGCCTTCCCATCTCGAGGGAGAAAGCCGGCTCCAATGGTTTGAGAATGGACACGGAGATACCACCGGTGACGTCTTCATCGAATGGCATGGAGAGGGAGTTGGCCGGCAGCCGGAGCCATACATTCCCGGGATTACAGAAAATGCGCCGAAAAGCAAAAAAACAATTGATCCCGTGAATGCGGAATCAATCCGAACAGTTGTTACCGACGATCTCTGGAAACTGAATGTATCGTCTATCGGCGATCATGAACTCTACAATTTGAACACCGATCCGGGCGAGTGTAGTAACATAATCTCGGATGTCCAGCATCGGGAGCGCGTTACGGACATGATCTCCAGGATCGAGTCGTGGCAGAAGAAAACAAACGACACGGCCGACTGGATTTCGACTGATTCGGTTTTCTCCCGCCCGATTGAATGATCGGTCTGGCCGACTCGAATACGGAAACCCCCGGCGTTCCAACTAGCCCAGGTTTCGCAATCAACTCACGGCATTCTGCGTAAGCCGGCGATTCTCGACCGCGAAACCCGGGCCAGGAACGTCGGGGATTTTTGTATTCAGCAGCATACTTATTAGTCACTTGCACGGACATCTCTAAAAACCGAAAAAAAACACCCAAAACAACTTCGGAAAACTATTTTTTCGACTTTCCCGCCGGACATATCTGTATTCTGCAGAATACATTGATTTCCACTATATTCCTCGAATGCTTCACTGAAGGCCAGTTTGGAGTTATATTCTCATTTATGGAGAATCCGGGCCGGATCGATTTCCGAACTATATTGAAAGACGGAGCACTTCCACACGGTTTTCCGAAGACAACCAAACCCCCCAAAGGACCACCAAACAAGGAGGCCTGCAGTATGCGAATCGAAAAAATCCTTCCGATGACACTTGTTTTCCTGGTTCTAGTCGCCACTGCCGCGACCGAGTACCCGCGCACGAACCTGTCACCGACGAATCCGGTTGTCGGTGATACGGTATTGTTTCAGTACGTGTTGGGTAAACACCCGAATAGCTGTGTCCCAACCTATGAAACGAAATTCGAAATCAACAAATCGCCAATTCTGATATACCCGCCGGAGTACGTCATTCAAATCAGTTTCACTGAAAAATGGCCTCCTCCATCATCGCCCTGCCTTCAGGTGATTACCGAATATGGTCCAGAATACTCCTTTCCCGACCTGCGGCTTGGGACATACAAGGTGGTCCACGACGGGGAAACGATCGAAACATTCAGCGTAACCCGGAAGAAGTACCGGATCAAGGGGAAGGTGACGGATGACCCATACCCCATGAAGCGGGCGTCTTTGCCGGTCAAGGGCGCCAAAATCTATGCCACAAACGCACCGATCTATATTCTTCGCGATACACACGATCAGAACGTCTTTGCCCCAAGTGCGGTGATCGACTCCGCCATCACCGATGAGAACGGTATTTACTCCCTTTCCGTTCCTCCGGGATATTACCGAGTGTCGGTATCCGCGGATGGATACGACTCAAAAAACCGGACACTCTCGGTCAACAGCGACACAGTGGTCAATTTCGTATTGCTGCCCAAAGGAGCATCGACATCCTTTACAGGCACCATTTCGACAGTCACGTGCCCGGGGTCCTCCCCTGCTTCTCCCTGCATCGTAGTGCCAGTCCCCAACTGCACGGTATCAGTCCGAAAGGCTGATTGTTGGTCTTACTATCCTAAAGGTATAGTAGTTGACACTCTAAATACGAATCAGATTGTCCCTTTTCCATGCCCCGAATACACCGCCGTAACCGACGAGAACGGGGAATATCTCATAAAGGGTATTCCGGTCGGAACCAACGGTGAAGATGTGACGGTAACCGCTTCATGTGAAGGTTACAAAACGGCCAGTAAAGAGTCGGAACTATGGAATGCCAATACGACAACAATTGATTTTCAGTTGATTCCCATGTTCGGCAACAGAGATTCGGTTACCGTCGACGGAGTCGTGTTCACCCTCGCGACCGATCGGGCACTCTATGAGAAAGGGGATTCACTCTTCTCACGATACTCAATAACCAACAACAGTATGGGAGTGGTAGAATACGGCCCATTCAATGGGAATTGTCAATATGACCTTGCTATCACTCAAAAGAACGATACTCTCTTCCACCTTTCCGGAAATCAGATATGTTTCAGGAACATTGTTTACGTGACCATACCGCCGGGTTCGACTGTAACGAAGGAATTTCCCGCCTGGCCCGTTCCTTCCGATGTAGAAGGAGCGATTGAGATATCGGCTCGCCTCAATCATTCCAACTATGACAAAAGCGAGATCGGCGTTTCCGCGTTTGTGCAGGAAAGCACACCAGTGTCAAGAACAGAAAGCTCTATACATATAAGGTCCACTACTGTTTCGTTCGACCGCCGGCAATCTGCACTGCACCTGATTATGGAAGACGAGCAAACCGTACGGGTACGTCTGTTCAGTCTGAACGGTTCTCTGATCGGTGAACCGCTTGGAAACAAACGCCTGAATGCGGGTAATCATGCAATTCCCCTCGATCGCTATATCGCGTCGCCGGGGGCGGTGATCGTCGAAGTAGTGGGAGAGAATTTCAGAAAGCGCCGACTTATTACACCAACTGAAAGCGCTCGCTGATACTCGCATTCAATTATTCGACGCAATCCGCGGAAAATGCGCAAAGCGGTGGGGCATATACGCCTTCACCGCTTTCGTATTTTCGACAGGAAAATCGCAGGTATGGTACAAATCAGGCCGACCCCGCGCAGCCCTCTCGAAACTCCTTTGGCGACACTCCCACGCTTTGCTTGAACCGACGACTGAAATGAGCCGGCGCCTCGAAACCAAGCTGGTAGGAAATCTCCTTTACAGACAGTCTGGTGCAGGAAAGCAGATGACGCGCACGCAGAAGTCGCTGCTCAAGCAGAAACTGCATAGGCGTCGTACCCAGATTCTTCCTGAAGAGGTGATGCATGAGAGATACACTGACCCCCGAAGCCTTCGCCAGGCGGTTACGGTTTATGGGTTCACCTATGTGTTCGTCCACAAATTGACGGAGACGGTTGATAACCCTCGATTCCGTCGACGGTGCACGGGCCGCACTGATCAGCATAAGGATTGAGTAAAGAAGTGCGGAAATCCGTTGATGCCGTTCCCGATCCGGTTTCTCCATTTCGACCCGAATGCTCTTGAGAATCGAAGCAAACTCCCGAGCATCCACACCGTCGCATATTGTGCACTCCGATAGCTGCGTCTGCTCAAGGACAGGCATCAACAACGGACCGTCGATACAAAGATACCGCCGAAGCAGTGATTTGGAGCCCTCGTTATGATAACCAAATGAAGCTGTTTTGTGGAACAGAACTACATTGCCCGGGTTTGCGGTGTAAAATTCACGTTGTTGCCGAATCTGCATACTACCGGCCACCACCAGGTGAATGGAGAATCGGGAATATGAGCGGTTCGTCAAACTGAATCCGGGTAATGCCTCGGACCTGCCCAGATAAGATAACCGCAAAGGCAACACCGATGCGATCTCGAGCGACTCTCCGGAGTAATCCATGTACCATTCACGCTTCCTTTCCCGCGCTCCCGTCCAATGAATACATTTCATAAAGTGCCTCGTATCGCCTTGCGATGTAGTAATACGCATCATAATGCCGTTGGCTACCAGCCTGTAGACATCAGTGGTCCGGAACTCGGTGGTGCCACTGATCCCCGGTCGATGAGTTCCGGAGTCGCCGCGATCGCGCCGGACGTCCGTCCCTTTACCGGTAGTACATCGAATACCAGGTGGAAGCCCTTATATCCCAGAAGTCCGAGTCCGAAGTCGAAGGTCGTGATCGGCAAAAGATTCAGCAAAAGATCATTATCGAAGGAGAGAAGGGATATGTCTTTGGGTACCTGAACACCGCGGGAATGCATCCAGTGGTATAGATAATAAGCGGAATAGTCGTTAGGTGAGATGACGGCGGAAATCGCGCGATCCGCGAGTATCCCTTGCATGACGTCGTCATAAGCACCGACCTTCTGTTCCTCGGAAAGTGGGCTGCCTCGATCGGGTTCCGGGCGTTCCTTCTCAACTACGGACAACTTCACGTCCAGTTTCCGCGCAGCCGACCTCAATTGCTCTTTTCTTCGTACCTGCCACCCGCCGGTACCGTAAGCCGTTACGGCAGTGGCGATATTCCTGTGGCCCAGTTCATGAAGCAGCGCCACGGCGGCGAACACAGTTTCTTCTTCAGATGCGTGTAGACGAGTGAAGTAACGGGATGAAGCAACCTCAGGTATTCCCTCATTGTGGCGATCCAGCCACACGACATGCTTTTTAAATCGAATGAGCCGCGAAACCCACTCGCCGATATCCGGCATACGCTCACGATCGGAAATGATCAAGGTTCCGGCATACCGCTGCGCATTCGCCTCTATCCATTTTCTGATATTCTCCCATCCGGCGGGATACGATAGGTAGGTTCCGTCCGCGACGCCGGTAAACGCCGTGCTAAGGGCTACACCAAAGTGTTGCGCTTCGGATACAAATCTTTGACAGAATTGTGCGGTTCGCGGCAGACCGGCCAACCATTTCCACTCGTACTCCCGGCACTGAAGGACCAGAACGATCGGTGCGTCGTGGTGTAAACTCGAGCCGGTCTTCCGGTGTTCGACATGCGGCCCGACACACCAGAATTTTCCTTTCTTGTGTATCAATCCTCTGTCCGCAAGCAGTCGATATGCTTCAATTATTGTTGAGTTGGAGCAATGAAGCCCGGCCGCCAGTACGCTGATTTTTGGCAGGAGCCGACCTACCTGCAGACTGCCGGAGGCGATCTTTTCTTCGATATGCCGCATGGCCGCGCCAACTGCCGACTTGTTGAAATCCGATGAGTTCCTGTCCTCGATGCCATCCTCCGGTTCTTGGGAGTCGTCACGAAACAACCCCTCAATTCTCGCTTGATCCCGCCGGGGGGACCGGCTTGCTTCATTATTTGTTTGGGCCATAGTCCCTGCTATGCGCCCCTGCACAAGCGCCTCGAAAGCCGATCTGATATCTTCGCGATTTCTGGAGACTATATTCCATGACGATGCTTATTTTGTTGCCGTTTGATTTCGCCGACGGAATTGTACCGGCGGCTCGGAAACAGTATTTGGAAAGAATACGAAGGCAAGATGGTGCACAACGGTTGCCTGGAAAACACCAGTATCAATTGCGGATCTCAAATTCGTCTATCTATACCTGGTTCAGGCATGGGGTGCCGCATAACCCGACTTCGACAGTCGAGGGCGAGCATTATGCGTAAGATGTTGTGCGAGATTGACTTAGAAAAAGCGCAAGGGTATCCGGGGAGATACCTTGAGCATTTTTCTACAACGAATCGCGCGCCGGCTTACGCAGAATGCCGTGAGTTGGTTGCGAAACTTGGTTTAGTCTAAACCGGCATCGACAATCGATTCACGGCATTCCGCGTAAGCTATTGCATCCATTCCTTCATCAAGGCAGTTGTTTCCTTCTCAACTTTTTCCGAAATCTCATCCAGATCGCTTCGACTCAAACCGGTTGCTGCTTCCGGATCGATACTCGGCTGTATGCGAAACCGCGGGATAAAACGGCCGACACCTGACTCGCTACTCAGCACGTCGGCGGCGGCAACAACACACTGTATCTCCTTGTGATCACCGCTGCAAATGAGATTTGAATCATGGTGTCGGGCCATCGCGGCAAGGAGGAACTCCGGCAATTTCCATCGGGCGCCCAGGTACGCACCCACTTCACCGTGAGATATTCCAAGTACTTCTTTTTCCACGGTCAGATAATCCGATCCGTCCTTGAGAGATTTTTCGAGAATTTGAACAAAATCGTCATGCAAGAACTGATCTACTACCAGAATCCCGATATCATGGAGCAAACCGGCGAGGAAAAAATCCTCGGCCTCTTTTTCTTTCCGACGCTGTGCGATGAGTTTTGCACCCATTGCCGTACTGAAAACGTGGAGCCAGAATCTATCCCTGTCGAAAATCGAACTCGAATTATCGCCTCCGAAAGTCTTGACCACACTCACACCAATTACAAGGTTTTTAATCGTATTGAGACCGAGGATAACGATCGCATGCTGCAGTGAAGAGGCACGATTGCGTAAACCATAGAAGGCGGAATTGACCAGTCTGACCACTTTGGCGGATATAGCCTGATCGCGTGATACCACGGCCGCAATCTGGTTCATATTGGAATTGGGCATTGAAATCAAACGCAACACCTGTTGGGCGACCACCGGAAGCGTCGGAAGTTCTTCGATCTGGTTCAGTGTTTCAACCGTCGGAATTTCGGACATTGCCACTCCTCATCACGCAACTGGGGATTGTAACAAAAAAGGTTGTTTCTTTTCCTTTGATACTTTCGCAGTACACGGTTCCTCCGAGTAATTCGATGTAGGATCCTGCTATGTAAAGACCAAGACCATAGGCTGGACGGCTCCTGGTAATGGGATTGTCCTCACGAAAAAATTTTTTGAACAGCAGCGGCACGGATTCGGACAGTATCCCCACCCCATTATCGTGAATCACGATGGAAATTCCGGTTTTGGAGGGAACTGAAAAGGATATCCGAACGGAACCCGACGGCCCCGAATAGATGAGTGCGTTCTTCACTATTTCATAAAGCGCCGTCTTCAGATACTCAAAATCTGTTTCAATTTCATAGTCGTTCTCTTCCGTCTTTATGCGACATTTCTCTCCCTGATCGTATTTCAGAGAATCAGCCAGGCTTGCATGGAGTCGCTTCATGAGAGATTGAATAGTGAAACGCTCCTTCACCATTTCATCGGCCGCTACTCCCGTCTCCAAACGGGAGCAATGCACAAGCTTTCTCAATGCCGCATCCAGCCGATTGGTTTCCTCCGCCCCCATACTCACGATTTCCTGGATTTCAGGGGAAAGCTCTCCAGCCTTCTCCTTAAGCAAGTTCAGGGTGGTTTTCAATGTTGCCAGCGGGGTGCGAAGGCCATGTGAAATCGTGTTCAGGTATTCGTTTTCCATTTGGTTCATGCGGAATGCCTGCGTCATATCCCCGACAAGCATGGTAACAGTTTCCAGTTGCACCCCCGACCGACAGAGATAGCACCGTATGCGACGGTCGTCACGATTGATAACGGCTTCCTCGGTATCTCCTTCTCCGCTGAGTAAACGCTCAACCACTGCCTTGAGTTCCGTTGAGGCGATCGCATGGTGCAGTGGTGTTCCGATAAGATCTACCTCGGAAATCCCAAGATACGTAAGGGCAAGGGAATTGTGCGTGATCACCATCCCTTCGCCGTTCATGATCAACAACCCGACAGGCAGACGTCCCAGAAGCGTCTCGATGTTTGGGAATTCAGCTCCGGAGCGCGATATCCCTTTCTGGGCGTGAATCGCATGCATGAGATCAGTTGTTTCGAACGGTTTTGCCACCAATCCATTCGCTCCGCGAAGTACCGCCAGTTTCTTCCCATTCCTTATATCTTTGGCGGTAAATACCAGGACCGGAATGCTCCTGGTTTTCTCGTCTGCCCTGAGAGCTTTGAGCACCTGCCATCCATCCATCCCCGGCATTGTGATATCCAGAAGTATGATATTCGGCGACACCTCTCCGGCCAGGCGTATCCCCGAAGGACCATCCGATGCTTCGAAACAGTCGAAACCTTCTCGACGAAGCGCCATAGCCGTCGACTTGGCCAATAGTTTTTCGTCGTCGATGATCAGTACTTTTTCTTTTAAATGCATTCTGGATTCTCCGAAGCATCGTATAGGGGCATTTGACGCCGCCTGTGCAGGGTTCCTCAACACGTATATCCAGTGAGTTCCTCAAACCTGAGCTGAACGATTCTCCAACCCGGGTTCCGTAATCGACTCACGGTCCCGCCGTTCGGTACGCAAGCTGTTGCACGATTTTACCTTACGGAAATGCTCTCAAAGACCCTGGATTAGCCGGTCCTTCAGCCATCTTCAATGATTATACCCCAAAAACATCATTCCGCAAAGGGGGTTGTGAGGGCATGAGCAGAATTCCGTGTCTTGAAACTTCGTTCCGCGGAGGCAGGATCACTTCGATACCGCAGTGCATCGCTGCACCGCAGGGATTCCGGATTGCGGATTTATGGATCCATCACTGTCGTCCGCAATCGGGTCGGTCCTACGGAATTGCTTTACTGACAATACCTTACGAGCATTTGCACCCGAAAGACCGACGAAAAATCAATGACTTACAGGGATTCTCGAACGAATCTGCGTTTTGTTCGAAGACACACGTAAGTCATTGATTTTTGACTGTTCCTTGGAGGGAGATTCGTTGTAAGTATTTGATTATTGGATAGTTGCGCAGGTCCGACCCGAATTGCGACTCACGGCATTATGCGTAAGGCGGGACCATGAGTCGGCTGCGCGAAACTTGGGGTAGGCGTCCATTCCACCGATACACGCAAATCCCCGCTCACTGCAGGCACAAAAGCGATTTGCGTGCCGTCACTCCACCTGAAGAGATTTCCGCGAAATACAGTCCGGGCACAAAAGTTCCCTCTCGATCGATCCTCTTTGTGCCGGAAGAAACGGTAAAAGTCTGTACTCGAACACCGCGGGCATCGTGGATGGATACTTCGAAAGACGCATTGCTGCTTCCCCCATGGCGAAAAGTGATCAGCCGGGAAGTCATCGATACTTCAGGTAGCGATGGAACTCCCGAAACCTTCAGACTGGGGCGAACACTCACTTGGTGATTGGGCCGGGAGGGAAGTTCGTACGAAGAGTTCTTGCGCAGATCGTAACAGTAGATACCGTCCAATCCCCTGATGTAAATACGACCGTCTACCAGTGGAAGTGAAAAGGGGACTTCGTACGATGTCGCATGGGGATGGGGTGGAAGCCACAATCCCTTCGGTTCAATGTTACCATTATCTATCCTGAAAACCGCCGGTTCGGTTTTTCCGTGCGATGAGCTTTGGTCGGCAATAAACGTGTTGTATGCCGCCAGATGAAATGCTTCACCTACGCTACGAATAGATTCCACCGAATCAAGGAGAATACCGGTTTCCAGCTCGATCGCCCGTACGGAGTTGGGGCAGTGAAGATAAGCGATACCGTTCAGGATAGCCCCTACTCCTCGGGTGCCCGGATCACAAGGAATGTCGAACATCTTTTCAGCCCCGGAAAGAGAAAGTCGATATACGCCGGCCCGCGCAACAAGAAAGTCACCTTCCAGAACATTCTGGTATTTGTTCGTTTCCCCATCCTGCACCGTCCACAGAACAGTTCCTTCCTCCGCTTCAACCGCGGTAATAAGGCCTTTATCATTGCCGGCAATGAAATATGCCTTTCCGTTGTGCTTCCAGACTACCGGAGAGGCGCTGCCTCCGAGAACATCGTCAACAGTCCACAAAAGAGTTCCCGAATTTATGTCGAACCCCGCTAATCCGCATCCACCTCTTCCGGTGGGAGCGACTACCACCCCTTCGGCGTGCGTCAATGAATGAGCGAATGAACGGCTAAGATAGGGAATACTGTGATCCTCCAGGGCGTCAGCCAATTGTTTTGTCATTCCTTCGTGAAATTGAGGGATATTCCGGGACCAGAGAAGTGTTCCGTCGGACACGTCGAGGCACCGAAGGACACCCAGGGAGCCCATTACAATAATTCGATCTTCCGCAAGCACAGGCGTATGATTAGTCAACGCGGCCTTATGATCAAAAAGATTTAAACCGGAATGCGGAAAGCAGGTCTTCCAGAGCGTACGCCCGGTGGCGGCGTCAATCGCCATGACGCATTCATCGGTCTTGATTCGATATGCCGCCCAGATTTCTTTTTCGGTCATATCAAGATTTTCGAAGAATGACTGGTAGTGCTCCGGCGTTTTGTTCCCGTGCCCTTCCTCGATGTGGGACTGAAAACAAGATATTATATCATCTCCCACCGGAATGGAATGGAACTGGTAAAGAACACCCTTGCCAATGACGGGTGTGGCTCCGCTCCCTGCGGGAGGGACATGCCAATGAGCACCATACCGGCAGGAGCCGTGTTCAGGTGGATTCACAAACTCCGTACGCCAGACCAGTTTCGCCTTTCTCCAATCGTCGAGAACCTCCACGTCCGGATCATGAACCGAGAAACTGTTGTTGGGTCCCAACCAAGAGGGCCAACCGACCGACGGATTCACCCGCAACTGCGCACCAAGTTCGTTTTCGGTTCGTTTCATGCCCCCGGCGGGACCGGACAGATCACTGTTCCCCTCAACGAGAATACCCGTTTTCCGACTGATCGCCCTGGATTTCCGCGCAACAAACGCCCCCGCCAGTGTCCGGTCGACCTCTGTCACATCGAGTTCAACAGGATACGTCGATTTATCCTCCCACACATGAAATGAGCCGAAAAGACGGTTTCCCTCAATCCGAAGGTTGACACGGATTTCCCAGACTCGGATTTCGGTTCCCTGGAGATTCACCGATACGACCGTATCCCCGACAGTGCGAACCATTACGCGCAGATCCTTCAGATTTCGATTCACCTCGTGCCCGTCGGCCAGTATCAAATCATACAGTAACATGTCTCCTCGGGGCAGAGTATCATACCGGACCTCCGCCGAAACCCCGAGTCGGACACAGCCGATCACGATCAAAGGAAGTAGTTTTTGGAAGACTTCCGGCAGGGTAATAATTCTCCGCGGCATTTTTACTCCTATTTGCAATAGTATGGGTATGAATTTAGGAATTCAACCCCGGGGGTAGCGAGAACACTTTGTTACTTGGTTACCAAAGCATAGCCGAATAGCGGAACGATCAATCGAGTAGCAGTGCGGACACCAGTTCCGCCAGGCCCAGGTTTCGCAGTCAAACGCCCAAAACCACCTTTCTTAATAATCCGAGAAGGGGTAGAGCATTATGTGTAAGATGTTGTGCGAGATTGACTTAGAAAAAGCGCAGGGGTAT
>CAYFVL010000033.1:0-29589 GCA_964346405.1 uncultured Fibrobacterota bacterium | reverse complement strand
CATCAGCACCCTGTCTGCGATAACCCACCGTTCTTTATAAGTCAACCTCGCACAACATCTTACGCATACTGCTCGTTCTCGACTGCGAAACTTGGGCTAGGGCCCGGCTGCCGGCTCGCTCAGAACTTTTATCAAAGCCTGATTATACTCTTCGGCATGGGTGAAGTTTATCCCATGGCCGGCGCCGGCTATTTCGGTGAAGGTCATCCGTGGATATTGAGAAACCAGTTCCAGCATTCTCTTCTGAGGCACGAGTTCGTCCCGGGTCCCCCAGATAAATGCAATTCTATCGGGCCTGTCTCCCAGAACCGAATAAGCTTCCCGGCAACCGAGTATTTCACCCGATCTGAGAAAGGAATAAAACGCGCGCTCGGTGCCGCGAATCCGCAATTGCTTTTCAATTAGATTACGATATTCGGCCCTTTCCGTGGAATCCGAGACGTATTCGGCAAATTGATCCAATTGAGAATCCATGATAACTCCCCCGAACACCCGGTAAACGAACCGGATTATCGGCGGTATAAACGGCATTTTAGTCAATGGAGAGCCTTTGGGCGCCCGAAGCCCGGAAGAGGTAAGTACCAGATTGTTCACCCGTTCAGGATACCGATGAGCGAAACACAGCGCAGCCCTGGCTCCGAGTGATCTTCCTACCATATCGAATGTTCCGGAAACACCCAGAGAATCCAGCAATTCCGCGGTCTGACGTACGAACAGATCCCAGTTGTAGGCGATATCCGGGCGGTCGGAAAAACCGCTGCCATAACGGTCGAACCGAATGACCCGGTATCCATTTGTGGCGAGAAAACCGATCTGGCGATCCCATGAAAGCATCGCGGGACCGCCTCCGTGCAGCAGTACCACCGTACCATTTATCTCGCGTCCGGTATCCTGGTAATGCGTCCATCCGTGCGACAATTTCACGAAAGAGTAATCGGCTGCTTGCCGAACGCCTTGATCAAGACTGACTTTTTCTCTGTCCGATATCGTATATACCAGCCAGAGAGATAACGACACGATCGCCAGAATTACCAGAGTCCGGGTCATAGCCTTGTGTTTTGAAAAAAAGGAATGTTCTCTTTCCGGGTTTTCGTGCATAAGCCGCTATCTCTCTTCCTTTTATGCCTGCATGAAATGTGATTTTTGGATTTTTGTCGAACATTTACCCAAACCGCAACCTTCCACATTTAGAAAATATATCCGAAAAGCCCCCCGATGTATTGATCAGATAATGATTACTTCGTGCCTGTCCGATAAGCCCCAAAAAGGGACGCTGATTCCCCGTTCTCCCGCTGGACTGGACTGGAGGAGGACGAAACGCCCGCCTTTTGGTTGAAATCGCCGGTCCGCTTCTCAACGAAGGGGTTTCCGGACAGACACCAATCAAATGTCGCGGAACCGAGATGTCGCCCCGAATGGGGCTCGGGGGCGCCTTGTTGGACGTTTTCTACAAACATGCCGGCCCTACGGGCCTGAAGAACGGCGAATTCAGGTTCCCTTGATGGCTTGGATTCCCCGACAGGCACTAGCTAGTGTCCGTCCGAAAAGTCCTGTTTTCGCTCGGATTGATGAAGCAAACCGGCGATTTCAGCCTAAAACGGGCGCTTCGACAGGCTCAGCGTCCGTTTTAGGGACTTTTCGGACAAGCACTAACTAAGAAGTCGTCACGGAATAACCTCTCCACTCTCGCTTGATCTCTGGAGACTTTATTCCATCACGACTCCAAAATACCTCCTCTGAGACCGAAAATTGCATATATTGGGCTTATGGGGTCAGATTGAGGCACCTGTTCAGGCATTCAGTGGTGTATCCGTTATATGTGCGGGCACGCAGAGGACAATACCGAGCCAGGCGATCACGAATCTGATAGGGACGGTGAACCGAAACAGGGTTTTTCCAAAAAAAGTCGAGTTTTCAAATGAATGTACCGGCGGTAGATTCCGGCTATCTTTCCCATCGTGTGCGCAGCAATAACATACGGGCACAAAGAAGTACGCCGGTATCGGAATCAGGCATTCTGGTCATTTCCAGAATTCTTCGTTCGACCGCACAATCCGTACCATCCGGCCGTCCCGCCCCGGTGAATCCCGCGGAAACAAACAGCCGCGACTTCGGAGTCGAGGCGAGTGAAATGCCCCATTACCCCCCCCCCCCCCAAGGAATCGGAGAAGCAAAACACGCGGCTGTAGACACTCCTCGTCCCTCTTCAGTGCCGCCGGCACGGGACGAACCTCAACAAAACAGCCGTCCACACTATGCGACATCACAGGAGAACGCTCATCGTTACGCGGTGCACAGCAAGCTGAGTGTTTCCCAGAGCCGACAGCGGATGGAGAACACGGTCCGACGAGCCAAGGCTCTCTGCGCACAATGCCCATTTCGTGATGAGCGATCGCAATGCACAAAACCGTTTATCCGATGCGGTGATCGGCTTCAGTATTCCATGCGAGAGACTTCGAAACAAAAAGCCGGACTCCATAATTGCATGTATGACCCGGAGAATCGGGGAGATACTGTTCTGATAGTCGACAGCAATGAGAATATGCAGGAATTCTGCCGCTCGTCGTTTGCTCTCTTTTTCGACTACCCGGTCGAAAAGATCATAACCACCGGGTCGGCCGGACAGGCTCTTGACCACCTCGGGGAATCAAAGGTTCGGGAGAATCGGATCGGGTTACTCATCAGTGATATCAAATTACCCGGTACTAACGGGTATGAACTGGTGAATGAACTGTATTATCGTAATTTCTACATCGACGTAATCCTTATGAGTGATAGAGGACGAACGGTATCACCGCCTCCGGGATACATGGGAGATGAAGAGATTGTGCCGGGAATAAGTATGGTAAAAGGCTACATAACCAAGCCGTTTCATTCCGAAACCCTCACGAAAATGCTTCACAGTATCGGGTTTGGTAAATGAAGCAGCTATTCTTGTCCCGTGGTAATCGCTGTTCCCGGACTTATCGCAGACCAAAGAAGCGGAGTGCGGTTACTGCCGATTTTTTCAGAAGCATAGCTACACTCGGCGCTATGCTCGGGGCGATATTCCTGGCTGGATGTGATATTGATCCCACATTGCCCCAGAAAACCACTATCAACTGCATTCAGGTCGAAGACGTCCGGAACAGTATCGTTTCGATCCTACAAACATTGGATACAGTTGCATTTTACGAGTACCCTTACTCGGATACTCTGCCAAACGTCTGCTCTTCATCCGGCGACAGGATCACGTGGACCCTGATCTCGGGCCCCGGCGGTTTGTCTATTCATGATCCGATTGTCCATTGGCGCCCGAATCCCGGTGGGCCCGATTCAGTACAAGTTATCGCGGGACTTGCCGTCGACGGGGACACCATCGCCCTGAGCTGGGGCATTCGCGTTCGCAGGCGGGAAAACCAGCACTGTCCTTCATACACCAGAAAGCAGACGATCCTCGGCAATTCGGGTGATCTTCCCGATGGATATGTGGTTTTCAGTCACGCCGACGCCAATGGGGTGTATCGCTCACCAATTCATCCCTTTGAGCCCGTCCTGATCCGGGGAACCAGAGGTGATCGGGCTTCTTCGGTGCATATATCCGATTGCGGAGAGTGGGTTCTATATGTCAAATACGGAACTCGAATACCTTTTCTGGTGAAGCGGGACGGCTCTCAGAAAGTTGTGGTTCCGCGAGTCGGCTGCGATATCGAGTACCCGACTGTTGCTGGATTCTACAGAGAAAGCCCGTACGGTATGGAGATTTACTACCAGGCAAACTATGATCGGATCAATGCGGTGACCGTCGATCTTTCCGGCAACACACCGAAATTCGGGAATCACCGTACCATTGCCGATCTCGAGGGACTGTATGGCGTCCACAATGCCGCCATAGTGAACTTTCATGTCTCCGGCGACCGCATTTTCGGCGCCATAGGTCCGGTTGTCAACGGACTAATGCAGCAACGAACCGGCTATCTCACCATACCCGACAAAGGAAAGGGTATTGCGGATCCCGGGCATCTCTATCAATGGGCATACGACGATTCCTCAACAATGGACGGATGCGGACATGCCCTCTCTCACGACGGTTCTCTCGCTCTGGCGATTGCGGGACGGTGGGGGACATCAACCTGCGTACCGAAAGAACATAAGGGTTTTTATATAACGGATTTTCGCTATTATCGTGACCCCCCGATGGACATGTTTATCGATCATATCCAGAATAACGGCATCAGTATCAACTGGTGCCCTCCGGAATACCGAAATAGAAGTAGACTCGAGATCGATTTCTGGGGGTGGTACTTTGGAAACAGGAACGACTATGTGGTGGGCCGGCAGGCGGGAACCCAGACTCCCGTGCGGGGAATATGGCTGGTAGAGTGGTCGACCAATACCTGGACTCTCGTCTCCCCCCCGGACTCCGCGATCGATGCTCTTCCCCCCGCGGTATTTTTCGGGCCTACGCCGGATTCCCTCTGGATTCCCGACACAAACGATACCATTCCCGACGATACGGGACTGGTAGATCCGCTCGATCCGGGATACAAAATTGTGTATCCACGGGGAGGAGAGACCTTTTTCATTGGCGATACATGCACGATAAGAATTACCGCTAAAAGAGAAGGAAGTGCCGGGTTGTTTCTCGTTCAGTCGTCCGGAATTCGACGGATACCGCTTCCCGGCCTGGACGCCTCGGTTCGCCCACCGATCGATAGCGTCGTAACTTTTGTAGTGCCGGACTCCTTTACCGTATTGGACTACGACAATGCGGCCCGGGAATCGGTGTACAAAAAGATCGATGTAACGCAGGATCCATGGACTCTCGAAATCAGGGATTATTCACAAAAGCGATACTACGACCAGACTGCCGATCCTATTTACTTCCTTTCCGACTACTTCTCCCTCTACGATGATGAGGACGAAAACTAACCCAGGTTTCGCAATCAACTCACGGCATTCTGCGTAAGCTGTTGCTCTCGACTGCGAAACTTGGGCTAACCGATCTCCTCGAGGTATTCCCGAGATCGGGCAACTCGCATTCTCGTGTCGGCGCAAACCTTCCGGCTCTGCTCAACAGCGGATCTCAAATCTACTATGGGAACGCTGTTCAACCCTATATTAAGGTAAGCGGCCCAGAATGAACCGATATCCGAATAGGACTCGAACGCGCTTTTTTCTTCCTCAAACCGTTTAAGTTTATCGGCTTCACCGCCATTCTCGACAATCCGCAAATTGTTTTCCATCGATTGAAGATGATATATCATATCGCGACATTCAGTGAGCTGGACATTTGTGGCTTCAGGATTTTGTAAGTACGGTTCGGAACTCACGTTTTCCCCCATCCCCCGAAGTGTCGCCCCGGCTCCGGAGTTGTCAATATATGGGTGTTTTTCGGTCGTTACCGATATGAGACGATAATCTCCCCCCGAAGTAAATCCTGTTCGGTAAATGTCACATTTCGTGTTTGGGGGAGCTTTCTTTTCGAGCATGCAGGCATGCAGGGTTTGCGGCAGAATTGATTTCATACAAAGCATCGATTTACACTCACGGCAGAAACAGGGCCGCGATCCGCACCGCGAACTGAAGATCCAGTGTCCCTCTCCATACGGTCCGGTTTCAACCGGACTCGTCGCTCCGAAAAGGGCGAAAACGGGAACGTTCAAAGCCGCCGCGGCATGCATGATTGCGGTATCTCCCGTGACGCATGCCTCAACACCAACAAGACATCCGAGCGCTTCCCGAAATGTGGTTCGACCGGCGAGCACGTGTGCACCGACCCCGATACCACGGGCAACCGCCTCCGCCAATGCTTTTTCCGAAGGTGCTCCGGAAACGACAATCTGTCGACCGTTTTCGCGGAGACTGCACCCCAGGGCAATGAAATTTTCGATCGGCCAACGCTTGGCGCCTGTTGCCGCACCGGGCTGCAACATAGTAACCGGGCGGTCCTGCTCCACACCAATAGAACGTAATATCTCACGAGCCCGGCGTAGTTCGTTTTCAGAGAGTGAAATCCGTAAGCGCGACGGTGCCGGGGCTTGTGCTACTCGACGGTAAATATCAATTGCATGGAGCATGTTCCGGCGACGAGAATAAGGAATGGCGTACAGATACCGGGTCCATTCATCCGGCGCGGCATGGTTTCCTTCGGGCAGGAAACGCCTGCCAAGTACTCGCCGCCCCCCCAGACAACCGGTGAGATACGAAATATAGTCTATTTGCGAAAGATTGATAATCAGATCGAACTCTTTTTGGCGAAGTTCAGTCAGGTGGTCATGAAGCTCTCTGCCGCCGTCCTGTTCCCGATGCAGATTGAAGAAGTCCCGGATACGGGCTCGAGGAAAGGTGTGTATCTCGCCGCAATGCGGGTTACCGATCAGCCCGGCCTGGAATCCTTCCTCAGCAAAGAATGCTGGGGCCGAGTCCGGGTATTTCGCATGGAGTCCTTCCAGCACCGGAGTGGCCATAATGACATCGCCCAGATTATTTGGCAAAAGAATCAGAATCTTTGGCGCCCGGGATGAATGATCGCCGCGGCTATTCATAGTTTCTTTCCGCATAGGTGTACGTTCGAGAAACATTGTCCGCAAGCAGGGAGAGCATCTCGATTTCGGTGAGCGGTTTTCGTCCCATATTCGTCTTCGCCCTTTTGAGTATCAGCCTGTACTCATCACCCGAATGCCACAAACAGGTATCAATGCCGATTCTTTCTTCATTCATTTGGCTACCTTTATATCTCCGCATTGTCGGAAAGAGTGACTTCAGGCTTGATTGGACGAGTCTGAGTGAGGACATCGTACACTGCAAAACCGGGATTGGGGTTTTCCGAGCCGGGACACCATAGCACCACCGTTTAAAAGTCTTATCGTACGTTCTCTTTGACTCCCCGAGCGCGCCAATTATATTGAGATAGATCCATACTCTGAAATTATAGAATGGTGGCGGGCCTGCCGGGTGCCATTTTATAAAAAAAAATTCTATATACCTTTTTCTAAAACTGTTCGTCCAAGATACTGAAATATTTTCTCGACAGCGAAACCATCGAACGATCGTACTGTTGGAAATAGACCTACTTTAACCTAAAAACCTACGTAAGGGGGCAATGGATGACACGTACCAAACTGGTTCTGTGTATATTGCTGGGAGCCATGACCGCGAAAACCATGGCAAAAATCGATCTCTGGGTGGCAACCTCGGCGGATATAAGCGCTGCCTATGAGGCAATCAAATCTCAGGTACCCGAAACATGCGACCCCGTTTGCGGTTCCTGGGAGGACCCTACAGATCAGGATATCACTTGTGTCGGAGATGCGACCGGCATCTGCATGTCCTGGGGAGCCAACCAATACCGGTACAACGGCTTTCTTGCCGTGAGAGACGGCCATATTCCGGCATACCGGACCTGCGTTATGGAAATCAATGATGGTAGCGGAGGCTCAATGCCATTCATCAAAGACCTGGTTTTTCCGACTCAGGACTACATCGTGTACGGAAAAGCCGAGAATTTTACCGTCCCTGAAGACGGTGATTATTCTTTCTGGGTGCGGCAGTCACTCCAACTCTGGATCTTCATCGACGGCAAATTGGTAAACAACGCTCTGAATGGAGCCGAACAGGCATTGGCCAATTATACCGGAGAGGTGCTGGGAGAGGTCGATCTGGATGACCCCCTCCTTGCAGACTCAAAAACCGCCTATCAGACTCATGGCGTAAATTTGACCGAAGGTACTCACACCTTTGAACTTTACTATTCGGCGAGCGGAAATGGAACAGAGCAGCAGGCGATCCTGCGTTGGCAGACTCCGTCAATGCGAACGGAAAATCCTGATGACTGGCAAGTTGTACCAGCCCAGGCATTCGGCTCAACCCCCTGCCCGCTGCCTCCCGAAGCCGAGATCACGACTGTTGAGGCAGACGGTGAAGCTCTTGTCGCTAATCAAAGTGTCTGTTTGCAGGACAATGTTGAGTACACCTTCACCGGTGCATTTCTGAACGCTCCAGACTGGGCTGAGGATATTGCGTATGTCTGGACAATGGGTGACCAAACCATCGTTGAGACTGCCGAACCTGTTATTACCCACACTTACAGCGCTGGAAGTTTTGCGTCGTTTCCGTATCAACCTTCTCTGATCGTTCATTACAACGATCGGTATCAAACGCCGAAGGCGACTTCTCCTTTCTCGGTAACAGTAATCGACCATCCTGATTGCGTAGATGGTGTAGTCGGAACGAAGGTTCCGGTCGCCTCGTTCACAAACGGCCGCGCGGTTGCTCAGTTCAGAAACAACCTGATTTTGAACAACAGCCGTAACAGCGACATGAGAGTCGCCGTTTACAGCCTTTCAGGTAAGCTTCTTGCGCAGACAAGCGTCCGCCCGGGCGTAACTGCCGAAATGAAAATGTCGAATCTTTCCAAAGGTCTCTACCTCGTGAAAGCATTCGCCGGTTCCGAGTTGATCGATACTCAGAGCTTTGTAAGACAGTAAACTCACCAGTAGTGAGTATCATGCGGGGGATTGTGACCGTTGGTCACAATCCCTTTTTCTTTTCTGTAGACACCTTGAAGATGCATCGCGGGAAGAACGGGGAGCAGAGGTGGAAACACAATCCAGAACCGGCTTCCACCTCAGACCGGCGCCGGCGCCAGCTCCATGAATAACTCTTCGAGCCTGTCCACGGAACGATCGATATCGAAACACTCCAATGCCCGCCGTTGACCCGCATGTCGCAGACGATCCCACCTGTCGGGATCGCGGGCAAGCGTCACCAGTTCCTTGAGCAATGATCCGGCATTGTCGCTCTCAAACACGACACCGGAACTATCGTGCTCCACGATTTCTTTGGCTCCACCCGTTCCACTCGTTAACACGCACACTCCGGAGGCCATGGCCTCCACCTGACTGATCCCGAACGCTTCTTTGCAGATCGACGGGAACACCATGACATTGCGGGTTCTATAGAGTTCCTTCAGTTCTTCCCTGTCCAGATTACCGACAAATCGAACATTATCCCTCATCCCATGTAAGCCACACAGAGCGACGAGTTTATCCCGGAAAGCGGTATCGGTGGTGGTTCCCGCGATTACGGCATCGAAATCCATACCCCCGAGGTGGAGCTTGAGCAGAGCATTGACAAGAAGATGGATTCCCTTGTACGGCAACACGATTCCCGCATAAGCAATACGAAGTTTGTCCAATCGGGTTTTGTTACTATAATAGAATTCCCGGACACGCGCTCCGGGATATACCACATCGATTTTCTCAAGCCCATACCCGCGACGCCAAACCTCATCGCGCACCCACTCACTTGCGCAGGCCAGTCGATATAAGTCCGAGCGAGGGTAGACTTCCGGATCATAACCGGGGGACATCCCGCCAAGATGATGCACTACCGGAAGATCATGGGAATTCATTAGGTGTATTGTTTCGTGGTTACCCAGAAAATCGATGTTTCCGAGCAGGCAGACGTCGGGTGCATAGCGAAGGATTTCTTCCTCGAGCATCGCAAGGTTATGACGATGAACAGAAAGCGACACGTCTCGATCAAACATCCGGGTTACCCCGTTTTTCCACTCCCCCGCAAGTTTCAGACTCCTTCTTATTCCCGGTTCGTTTTCCGGAATGCCTCCCAGGTACGGTGTATCGGATGTAAGTACCAGTACCTCATGCCCTCGATCATGGAGGATTTCACGAAAGTCGAAAAGCAAACGACCGTATCCGCCAAGTTCCTGGGGTGGGAAAAGGTTATTTATCAGCAGAATCTTCATTCGACGCACCGAATGAGGCATTGTATCTTCGGTGGTTTGCAGCAAAGCCGTACGCCTCAGGTTCACAACGGCTTGATCCGGGTTTATTTGCAGGGATTTTCCATAGGCATTCAGTGCCTTCTCTCTGTTTCCGCCACGTTCGTAACACTCCCCGATTCTTGTTTGGAGTTTATGGTCGTACGGACGAAATGCGGCGGCACGCAGCAGAAGGCCGGCGGATTTTATCCATTCTCCTTCTTTTTCGTAAAAGCCGCTCAACAGTATGGCACTCTCCGGATCACAAGGGTCCAGCTCCAGGGACTGTTTCAGGAGCGCCTCACCACCTTCTCGATCACCAACCGCTAGAGACATCACACCAAGGTTGCGATATGGGTTCGCATTCAGAGGCTCTGCCGTCAACATTTCCCGGTAATGCTTCAATGCCGACTGTGCACGCCCATTGGCAAGAAGGTACTTGGTCAAACTGGTAGAGGCAGGCCATTCGTATACCTCGGGATCGGTACTCCGGCAAACAAGGCCAAACGCCCCAAACATTTCGCGGAGCATACGTTCGCCCTTTTCCCCTTGCGGTTCGTCGCCAATCGGCATGACACGAAGAAACGGCCTGGTCGCAGCAAGCGTCCGAATTTCCAGTTGCCGTATTTCCCGCCGTTGGGCAATCAACAGATCGCAAATGCCCCGGTAGGCAGAATCAACATCTCGACTCGGACCGGTTGACTCACGCTCCCCTTCAATATCCGTTCGAGTTAGCGATTGGCGCGACAGCCGCAGCCTCGGGAGATCCGTAAGGTCTTCGACCAGACGACTGTCAACGCCGTCTGAAACCACTACTTCCGGGGCGGATTGCTCCAGATGCAGTTGCTGCACATATTCGTAGCAAGCGATTCGGTTCCTGAGTGTGGAAACGGACTCGGGGCGCGGTGCGGCACATCGAGGATCCAGATCAATATGGTATCTACGGGGGATTTCCCTTTCTTCGACAAAATCCATTAACTGATGAACCTTCACCAGAGGTATATGGTTTTCCTCAAACTCCGCCCTGCCTTCCCGTGCAATCTCTTTCGCCTCTTCGGGGTGACGCAGGAAATATTTAATTTTGTCTCTGCAGTCCGTGAAATCACGATACCCCACATAGTGAACTCCGTCCTTGAAGATCAAATCCATTCCCGACTCTTTCCCAAGAGAATCGGTGAGAAGAAAGCCGCCGGCCGCCAGGACCTCGAACACTCTCAAATTCATATCCCCGTTGAGACTGCAGTTGAGAGAGATCAGTGATTGCGCGTACAACTCAGCCGCGAGCGGAGGAGGTGCGGTCATGGCGTGAAGGGGGATATTCTCCTCTCTGAGGCGCTGAAGCAAACGAGTTCGATATGGGTGTAAAGAACCAGTCTGCCCGACAAAAAGCACGGGATACCGTGAGGACGCATACTCGGGCTGGGGGAAAGGATTCACATTGAGTCCGGGAAGCCAGAAAACGCGGGGGAAACCGGCCTCTGCGAAGTAGTGAAGGTGATGGCGTTTGTGATCCGACAAAATACCGTCAAATGACTCTGATCGCGCATATTCGAGCATCCGTTGTATCGGTTTGTTCAGATGCTGCGTGTTCCCGAGAATCAGGATTTTCTTACCGGGAAGCCGCTGCAGATTACGCGGAAAGATCCTGCCGGTGGCATCCGCTTTCACAACGACAAGGTCGGGATATTGTTTTTTCGGAAGTCGTTCGAGTACCCCGGCGGCATCGAATTCCCCCGGTTGCACCTTCATGCTTTGAACCCGCCCTCGTGTGGAAACCGTTTCACAATCCGGACCACAGAATACCTCGTTGGTGGAAAACAGAATGGGCCGATAGTTTTCTCGGGATGAAAGATAGAAGACCAGTACGTTCTTATTTGGAAATCGATCCGGCCGATACTCTTCGGGGCCGCGAGAATGATGGGACACCGAAACCGATTCACCACGAGAACCACGAATTTCCGGCATCTCCGGATAGTCTTCGACCACCGCGTCCCGAAATATGGGTTCACTGTTCCAGGGATCAAATGAGATCAGGCTACGACTGGGCAAGTGCGGGCGAACGAAATCGTCGGAACGGCTATTGAGCATGGCCGCGGCAAATGAGAAAGAGCTGTTCGAAATCGCCAGATGGTCACACTGCGTAAGGAGATAAAAATCCGGGTAGAAGGGCGCGGCCGGTAATGCGATCTCCAGATCATGGGCGGTGATCGGGTTGTAATCCGCAAGTTCCTTTTTTACCGCTTCAGAATCGTCTCCGGCAATGAACACCACCGGATTCTCTCCTCGAGCCCGCAATGAATCCAACCACGCCGCATACCATTGCGGAGGAGTCACAAAATAATACGAGTACCCGTAGTCTCCTCTTCGTGCGTGTATGCCTGCTATCTTTTCACCTCGAGTCCGAAGTCCCTCAACTACTGGGCGTAATCGATTCTCAATTTCATCAACCGGACTGAACCACTGCCGAAAAAGCTCCCGGTACTGAGCATAAAACTCTGTATGATACTGAAAGTAGCCCCGGAAGTCGACATTTTTCAACGGGCTGTTTCCGGCTGCCGGGAGATCGGTTCGATAATCTTTGCTCTGTTGCTTTACGCTTGGATACTCTCGATCCGGCAGGCCGTCCGCGCAGCCGAACAGATATTGCCCGACCCATGGAGGAGTTCGAACCTCGAGTCCGTGCTTCTTCGCATACACCTTGAGAAACGCATACTGGAAAATCTGATTGGCGAAGCGACCGTTCATTCCCAACGAGGACATGGTAACAATCCCCGGATAACCGCTTTGGGGACTCTGTAAATCGTTTTTCATAGAAAACTCCGCCTGGTTACGTGGCGACCTTCCAGTGTGGAAGAATCGCTTCAATACACTGATTTCCAAGGACATAGATATTCTACCATTTCGGTAGTCCCTTTTAAACCGGAACAGACGGCGAAAGCGTAATCTGAAATCCGCATTCCCCTTCGTTCGGGAAGCCACAGGGATCGCTCATTCGTGTCGTTCAGTCGTTGCCCTGTGAGTGTAACTGTAGTACAATCATGGAAATACTTGATTAGTGTCTGTCCGAAAACCCTCGAAAGAGGACACCGAGTCCCGATTTCAATCGGGAAGGTTCCCACTTTCGTGCTCGTGCTCATGCTCGATCTTTTGGGGATTTCGAATTCGTCTTTCGAGTACGATTGCGAGCAACGCCCCGTCCTCCCGCAGTGCGGCAGGACGGGAGAGGTGAGCACGGAAAGAGGATTGCCAAACGCTACAAGAGGCCCCACAAATATCGTCGAACAGCCCAATACACTGAAGGGACACAAAATGCAGCTTACCTTTGACATTCTCTGCCGAACAGACGCCCCGCATTTCGAGCTTCCTGCATGCACAGGGGAAAAAGCGAGTCTGTTTAGAGTCACGGCCGACTCGCGGACCGCGGACCAGGAAGTCTCATCCAGGATACGGCGGATCGTCAATGACGGACCCCGACAGTGGGCACTCCTGCTCAAGCTCGCTCCCGACCACGGAGGAAACGCTGCCAAACCGACGGATTTTTCACGTTCGGCATTGGTTTCATGTCGACAGATCATTCGGACTGTCGCACCGGATGCTAATTTCGCTTGCTGGGAGCATTGCCTTCTGGCCGTCCGCACCGAATCCTCCTCAGTCGACTTCTCGCCGGTTGTGAACGCCATGACGGTAAGCCGGCTATGGGATGAAGCATCCGGAACCCTTGACAGTGTGCTCGATGCGGAAACGATAATTTCTAAGTGCGAGGGTATCGAGAAGGAGGCGATCCTGTATGTACATGATTCCACCGACACTCCGACAGGACATGGGAAACTGTGGAAAGGGCTGATTTTTGACCTTGCGGGCAATACAACGGAAGCATGCCGGGGATTCCTTGATCTGGTCAAGCTTGAATTCCACTGGCGTGCAGCCTGGTATCTGGCGCGATCACTTTCCGATACAGCTTCCCGCGATTCCGCGGCAGAGCTTCTCGGTTACGTTCTTCAATGTCGGCCGGATTTCGGACCCGCGCGTCGGCTTGCCGGGGCACTGACTCCCAAAACTCGACCGGAACAGCTCGCCTCCTGCCATCCGACGGCTTCCGGGGAGGCATTGGTGATGAGCCGACTCATATTCGCCGGCGATGTAGTTTTTGATGTCGGCGCGAACGCGGGACAATGGACAAAACAACTTCTCGACGTGCACAAAGATGTGAGCATTCATGCGTTTGAACCTGCCCGGACCACATACGAAGAATTCACCGCACGGACTAAAACCTTGCTGCTCGATTCCCATGCCTCCAGAATCATTCCAAACAATCTCGCTCTGGGGCGATCCGAGGAGACAAGAGTATTTCATCATTACCCCGAAAATTCCACGATGAGCACTCTGTATCGCCGGTCGGAGAAAGCGGTTGGCGCAATACCTACGGTCAAGGAAGAAATCGAAACGATAACTCTTGACTCGTATTGTACGCGAAACGGCTTGCCTCACGTGAATTTTCTCAAAATCGATGTCGAGGGCGCCGAACTGGATGTGCTCCGGGGATCTTCACGCATGCTCAAGGAAGGCCGCATAGATTTTGTGCAGTTTGAATATGGTGGAACGTACCTCGATGCGGGAACAACCCTCCGGCAAGCATTCGATTATCTCGGTGAATTCGACTACCATTTGTTTTTGATTTCCGCGAATGGGTTGCGGCACATCCGGGCGTTCCACCAGGGACTGGAGAATTATCAGTACGGAAATTTTCTAGCGGCACACGACCGTCTTTTCGGCATGTTGCTTGGCGGAGGCGGGAACCAGATCGAGATCGGTCCGATCCTCGAAAAGTACGGCATTACACCACGCGGCATTATTCACGTCGGCGCTCATGAAGGAGAAGAGCTTGAGAAATACCGCGAACTCGGCATTCGAAATACCGTCCTTATCGAAGCAAACCCGGAGGTCTATCAACGACTGAAAGAGAAAGTAAAGCATTTTTCGGACGTACGTACGTATCATTGCGCGATTACGGATTTCGATGGAACGGTTGACCTTCACATAACGAATATGGACCAGAGCAGCTCGATTCTGAGTTTGGCCGATCATGCGAAAATATATCCTCAGATCAGTGAATGCGAAACCGTATCCGTGCCGGCTCTGACATTGGATACTCTGGGTCACGAATTGAGGCTGGGGGGAGAACTGTACAACATTTTGTCAATGGATATTCAGGGAGCGGAACTCTCGGCTCTTGAAGGAGCATCGAATCTTCTATCCGGCGTCGATCTGATCTACACGGAGGTGAACTGGAAAGAGCTTTACAAAGGATGCGCCCTGATAGACGATATCGACTCGTTTCTCGAAAGCCGGGGTTTTTTGCGGGTCGCCACCCTGTCCTCCTTTCATCCTTCCTGGGGTGATGCGATATACGTACGGAAAACATTGATCGAAAAGAGATCCGCCGCGTAGCCCGAGGTATTCAGTTTCGTCGGTGAAGGGTCTATTCCGGATTTCGCGGCCGATTCACGGCATTCCGCGTACGCTGATGCACGATTATATGCATCCCGCTCGCCCTCGACCGCCGGCTAATGCCGACCCGTCACGACCCGATCTCTTCCGGCAAGATCCTTGAATATCCGGACGTCTCGCCATTTTTCCCGCCCAAGGATTTCCATGACCGATTCGGCCTGGAGGTAACCAATTTCGCAGTAAATGCGCCCCTCGGGGACCAGAACCGCACGCGAGTGTGATGCGATGTATTCGTAAAACGCCAGCCCATTTCGTTCGGCCGTCAAAGCCGGGCGAGGTTCGTATTCCGTTACCTCCGGATCCAGGGAATCCCATTCTTTGGGGGAAATGTACGGAGGATTACTTACCAGGAAATCGAAAATCGGCAGAGATCTGATCGCGGAAAAACGGTCTCCCGCTAGAAGCCCGACACGCTGAACACAATTTACTCGGGCAACTTCCAGTGCTCGAATGCTGATATCGACCCCGAAAGCGGTCCATTGCGGACGATGACGCGCAAGGGTATCCACGATAACACCGGATCCGACCCCCAGATCGAGGAATGTAGATGGTGTGAGAGGTTCGTGCTCCAACACCACCGAAACAAGAGTTTCAGTATCGGGACGAGGAATGAGTACATCGGGGGTGAGTCTGTATTCTTTATCCCAGAAATATGCACTCCCGAGAACATATTGCAGAGGTACACCTTCCGACCGACGAGCGGCAAGCGACCGGCATTCCCGTGCCTGGGAATCGGTTACCCACGTATTCGGAGAGAGGAGTGCCGTCGAAGAATCGATACCGGTAATATGACGAACAATCTCCCGAGCCTCGTTTCGAGCCCGGTCCCCCGCGGCATTTCGCAATATCCCGGACAATTCCGTGACGAAAGCGCGATAGGCTCTCATGTCAATGTCACTGACTTTTCACTTTTTCGTTGATTTCGGCCTGAGACAGCGAATCGATCAGCTCCTGAAGATCTCCGTTTATTACCTGTTCCAATTTGTAGAGCGTCAGATTAATCCGATGATCGGTGACACGGCCTTGCGGAAAGTTGTAGGTTCGAATCTTTGCGCTTCTGTCTCCGGAACTGACCATGCTTCGTCGGGACGCCGTTTCCTGAGCGTCCTTTTCAGCCCGGGCCGCGTCGAGAAGGCGCGATTGAAGAACTTTGAGGGCTTTCGCCTTGTTCTTATGCTGCGATTTTTCGTCCTGACAAGTAACCGTCAATCCACTGGGAACGTGAACGATTCGTACGGCGGAATCCGTTGTGTTCACCGACTGTCCACCCGGGCCACTCGATCGGAAGACATCGATACGCAGCTCGGCGGGGTCAATCTGAATTTCTATATCGTCGGCTTCGGGAAAAACCGCAACCGATGCCGCGGAGGTGTGTATTCGGCCCTGTGACTCCGTTTCGGGCACTCGTTGCACGCGGTGAACTCCCGACTCGAATTTCAGTCGACCATAGACACTCTCACCCCGTACCATGAAGATGATTTCTTTCAGACCACCCAGATCACCCTCGCTGGTACTCATGACTTCGATTTTCCAGCCAACCTGCTCGGCAAAATGGCTATACATTCGATATAGGTTTCCGGCAAAAAGTCCCGCCTCGACACCGCCGGTTCCCGCTCTGATTTCTACAAGCGCATTTTTGTAGTCGGTTGGGTCCCTGGGAACAAGCGTGAGTTTGACCTTTTCCTCGAGTTCCGGAAGTTCCCGTTCGCACTGATGCAGCTCCTCTTCGGCCAACTCCAGAAGTTCCGGATCCGATTCCTTCTCGAGCAGAGCAGTTGCATCTTCACGCTTGCGTACCGTTTCGAGAAAAAGGTTGAGAAGGGGGAGCTTACGGCCCAGGTCATTATACTCAGGACCGAGTTTCTCCATCTTCGAAGAGTCCGAAGCCACTTCGGGAGATGCAAGCAGCTCCTCGAGTTCGCCGTGTCGAGCAATTTTTTTCTCAACTCTGTCTACCAGGCTGCTTTTCGAAGGCATCAGATTACCGCCTTGAGTGCACTGACCGCGACGCCCATCTGATGTTCATCGGGTTCTTTCGTGGTGATTCGCTGGAGCCATAGTCCCGGTTGTATCAGTGCTCGAACAAACGGCACATGCCGATACTTGTCCGATAGGCGCAGAACCTCAAACGACATACCGGAAACCAGCGGTATGAAAGCAATGTGCGTCAGCGTGCGAGCAAATACATTTGGGTACGGACCAACGAAATGGATTATAATGGAATCGATTATGCCGAAAATAAATACACACACCAGCGCGACCAGAATAAGGAAACTGGTTCCGCAACGAGGATGGAACGTTTTATAGGGTTTCATTTTGTCAATAGTAAGATCATGCCCGTCTTCGAAAGCGAAAATTGCCTTGTGTTCCGCACCGTGATACTCGAACAGCCGGCGTACATCCTTCCACAGACTGATACCCAGAAGGTACAACAAGAAAATCACTACTCGAACAGCACCGGCAAACAGATTGTAGACAAACGCCGACTCTTGGGGCACAACGAAAGACAGTGATTTAAGGGGAAGATACACGAAAAGTCCAAAAGAGATCAGTACGGCCAGAAGCATGCTTGCGGCATTTCCGATTTTCTCCTTGAACCCGGAAGTTCCACTGCCCTTTTCCTCTTCCTCGGCGGCAATCTCAGCACTCCTGGTCAATGCTTTCATCCCGATCACGAGGGATTCATACAGACTGAGGGTTCCGCGAAGAATCGGTTTCTTGAGAACAGGATATTTCTTCGAGAGTGAGGAAAACGGCGAACTTTCGATAGCGACATCACCCGACGGACGACGCACGGCCCAGGAAATCATGCTACGGCCACGCATCATGACGCCTTCTATAATAGCTTGCCCACCGACCTTGTTCTTCTTGCGTGAGTCGCCTGAAGCGCTCAATGCACCGATAAAACACGCCGTCCACTGCAAAATACCCGGTCTGGCCATGAGTGTACCTCCGCTTTCGACATAGAAAAGGCAGAAAAGACTTACACGCCTCTTCTGCCCGTTACTCGAATGCCGTTATTTGTTATTTTTTCTTTTCTACGGAAGCATATCGTTTTCGGAAACGATCGACTCGTCCCGTCGAGTCTATAAGCTTCTGTTTTCCCGTGAAAAACGGATGGCATTCGTTGCATATTTCGATATGCCCACTCTTCATGGTCGACCGCGTCTTGATGACGTTGCCGCAAGAGCAGGTGAATTCCACGGGTTCGTATTTGGGATGAATCTTCTCTTTCATTTCCCATTCTCCAGCAATAGGTTTTAGGCAAAGCTTCTAAATATATGTCCATATTGATGTCAAAGTCAAGCTCATACTATCGATGTGGCTATTTCGTCATCTATACAAGTTCGGGGATTCCACCGGGATTATTGAGACATATCGTTTGAAAACCGGGACAAAACCAGCCAACCGGACTTCGATCCAACTCAATTTGAGTCCAAACAGGTCGTCGCAGCGTCGGATACCGCGCCGGCACCAGACGCAAGAGGCAGAAGCGGCAAAACAGGCCACTTTGACCAACATCATTTGAGTGCCACCGAAATTTTCACCGAATCCTGTTTCTCGGCCGGTACAACGGTAAAGTTTTTGATGCCCAGGATTTTGTTGTGTTCCGTCTTGACCGCTATACGCCATTTTCCGGGTGATACGTGCCGCTTGAACGTATACCCCCGGAAACCGCGTCCTCGCCCACCAACAAGGCGATATCCCATTCGATCGGTCTGGGTGTATTTCCCGGTTTTCGGGTCCTGTAGAAACCAGCAATGATACACTTTTGTCGACAACCGTGTCGGTGCGAATATTGAACTGAAACAGTAAACGGTATCCCCTTCGCTCCAGGCAAATGTGCTCTCATCATCCCTTCCCCAGGCATACCAGGGAGGTTCTCGGAAAGCGCAACGATACCCGTCGTCGGAACGCTCGATGCTCCGGTAGATACCGATCTCCTTTTTCGACAGCGGAACCGGGGGAATAATGTTGGCCATGTAAAAACCAATGAGTACCAGATATATCGCGACGACCGGCCCGTATCGTATAGTTTCGTTTCGTCCCATGTATTTCAGCAGCGAAAACAACCCGAATGAACAGACTATGGCCAGAAGAAAAACCCGGGTGTTCATGGTGCGCAGCAGCACCGGAAGTACCGCATTCAGATACATGAATGCGACTACCCCGAACAATACCGAGGCGAGAGTTACGTTTCGGAGACGCTTTTCCAGAAATTCATTGCCTACAAGGAGCGCAAGAAGAAAAAGCATGAAGAAAAAAGCCGGAAGCGAGGAGGCGCTTTTGAAATAGTACACGAAAAACGAACTGAAAAGCCCTCCGAAGAAAAACTGCACTCCCCAGGGGAGATACTCGGAGAATTTAAACGTTACTCCACGCGCAATGAGCACGATCACAATTCCGGCAAGCACGACATACGCACCGAAAATCGCCATGTCGAGGGTATTGTCTATGCGCTTGAGAGTAAAATTATCCCAGATGAACCCACCGCTGAATGCGACTGCCGGTATATAGGTTTTCACCGACTCGTATTTTTGTTTGAGCTTTTCTATGTGCCGTCGCATGTATTCTCTTGGCTAACCGAATTGAGATTATGACGGTTCACGACCACCAATGACCGCCGCGCACCGTTTCAATATATATAATCGTTTTACGATTCGTGATACAAAACGGGGGACACTCCAAGGTTATATTTAGTATTGTGTACCGCCCGTAGAAAGGATACTTGATATGTTTATCTACATAGTTTCAGCATTTACGCTTTTCATGATTTTCGCTTTGTTTCTGGTTTTGAGTAAAACACTGAACAATATCGTGAATCTGCTGGCCAAAATCGAGTATCTCGTGGGCAAGGAGAACGAGTACCGCAAAGAGGCCGTGGAAGTGAAAAAGCTTCTGGATGAACCCCCTTCCGGAACCGAAGAAAACAGTACGGGGAAATCTTGAACAGATGCGTTCCTGCCGAAGAACTGCCGGCAGTTGAAAGGATTTGCCGATAATGTCACCCAAAGGACATATAATTGTCGTTTCAGCCCCTTCGGGAGCCGGAAAAACAACTCTCTTACGATACCTGCATCGGCGAATGCCCGATCTACAATATTCGATCTCGGCAACGACTCGCCCGCCGCGGAACAATGAAATCCCCGGTGAGGACTACTATTTTATGGATAAATCCGAGTTCACGCAAAAAGCCGAACAGGGTGAGTTCGCCGAATGGCAGAAAGTCCACGATAACTACTACGGCTCCCCACGCGAACCAATCGACCGAGCAGTCTCCGAAGGCAATACAGTGGTTATGGATATCGACGTGCAGGGAAAACTTCAGCTCGACAAGGTCTACCCGGATGCAGTTGGCATACTCATCCTTCCTCCTTCCATGGAAGCCCTGGAGGAACGTCTGCGCCGACGCGGCACCGACTCCGAGTATGTTATCAAACGGCGCTTAGAGAACGCATTGGATGAAATCCGAATAGCGAAAACCAAAGGCAAGTACGAGCACACATTACTCAACGACGATCTCGAGAATGCCAAACTGGAAATCGGTGATCTTGTTGAGCATATCGTACATAAGGAACAATAGTGGCGACCAACACAACCGAGCCTGATCGTATCGATGCTCCCGACGAAAACCGAGAGGAATATCGGGTTCCATTCGACGGCGCGGTGATTCGGCTGGGACGGGATTCCGCAAGCGATATACGCCTCGAGGGTGTCGGGATATCCAGAAATCATGCCAGAATCTATCCCAACCGGGAAGAACCGCTTATTGAAGACTGCGAAAGTTCGTTCGGTATTACCGTTGACGAGCAGCCCGCGGAACGGGCCGTGTTGCGGGATGGGAGTCTTGTAGTGATCGGGGTTTTCCAGCTCCGTATTCGCATCTATTCCGATGAGTTGGGTATTTCGGTTGTCCGTGATAAGACTGAGATAGAATCGGAACCGGCCGTTGCGCACCGAAGAGAGCCAATTCGGATCGGTCGAGCTCCCGAATGTGACATTTATCTTCCTCACCCCCTTGTATCTCGAATACACTGCACGATTCAGCCCGAGGCGTTACGCACCTACCATGTTACCGACCATAGCAGCACCAACGGCACCTTTGTGAACGGACGTCGGATCAAGCGGGCCGAAGCCGAAGACGGTGATGTTGTGCAGGCTGGGCCGTTTCGTTTCACTCTGCACCAGGGCAAAATCGTCAAAGTAGACGACTATAACCGAATAACTCTGGAAGCGCGAAGAGTTGCGGTCCGTGCGGGAAACGCCACGATCATTCGCAACGTCTCGCTTATCATTCCCGCGGGTGAATTTGTCGCTATCCTGGGACCATCGGGCTCCGGCAAGACAACTCTTGCCGAAGCACTTACCGGCCGGACCCGGATCAGCAAGGGGCTCGTTACCTACAACGGTCTGCCGCTGGACCGTTTCATGGCGGCGTTCCAAAAGTCGATCGGATATGTCTCTCAAGACACGCTTCTGCGGCCGGAACTCACAGTCGCGGAAACAATGCGTGAACAGAGTCGCCTCCGACTTCCGGGAGACAATCTTCGGGGCGAACGGGAGAATCGTATTGAAGAGGTCCTTGAGCTTCTGGAAATATCCTCTTTGACCGGCAGACGAGTGAAAATGCTTTCGGGAGGCGAGGCAAAACGGTTGCATCTGGGTGTCGAACTCCTCTCCTCCCCCGCCATCCTGTTTCTCGACGAACCGCTCGCCGGTCTTGATCCCGGACTGGTGAGTTCTTTCATGCAATTGTTCAGAGGGCTTTGCGATCGCGGGCATACGCTCCTTCTTACCACACATACATTGGAGCAGATTGAACTCTGTGATCGCGTTGTGTTCATGAATGCGGGAGCAATGGTATTTCATGGACCTCTATCGGACATGAAACATACCGTCGGCGCGAGTTCGGTCGCCGAAATCTACCGTAAGGTCCGTGAAGGGGCGATTCCGGAGCATTCCACTCCTGATCGTCACTCAAAAGAATCCGTCGACTCACCCGGCGCTCCCTCTTCTCCGCCGAACCCCGGTGTCGATATCAAATCACGATTCAGACCCAAATCGCTGAGTCGAAGTCGCCAGTTGCCGGTTCTCCTCGAAAGATACTTGAAAGTTCTCATTCGAGACGTCCGCAGCCTGTTGGTCGTGATGCTTCAAATACCGATCATAGCACTTCTGACGGCGCTGGTCTACAGCCGAAACACGGATTTTCTACCGCTCTCATTTTATTTCAGCATAACGATTTCCGGAATTTGGGTGGGTGGGGTAAATTCCATACGCGAAATTGCTCGAGAATGGGCGCTATTTGACCGCGAGTACCGGGCGGGCCTGTCGAGTGCGGCATACGCCACTTCAAAAATGCTGGTTTTCGGCCTTTTGGGAGTTATCCAGGGGCTGCTTTTTGCGGGCTTGCTTTCCCTGATCTATCCTTCGTTCCCGTGGGAACTGAGTTCGGCCCTTCTGGTCTCGTGCGCCACTCTTTCAGGGACGGTTCTCGGGCTGACCGTGAGTGCATTTTCCGGGTCGGTAACGCGAGCCGTGAGCTGGCTTCCGGTTGTATTTATTCCTCAGATATTCCTGTCCGGCATCCTCATGCCGTTCGACCGAATGCCCACGCAGGGCGAAGCGCTCTCTCATCTGACACTATCCCGGCCGATATTCTCAATGTTCAAGAAGGTCTATCTATTGGACCACTCTTTGTGGACTTTGACAGAGTGGAAGCCGTTATTTGCGGTGTTCGCTACATTATGTATATTGGTATTTATTCGTTTAAGGTTGTTGCGGTTACTTCGCGATCAACCGCGGTAGTACGATCAATGCTTGAAAGGCGCCGAAGTTCATGGGGATGCAACAGAAATCCGATCAGATGCGATGGATACCCGAACGGCTGGGAAAGTACGAGGTTCAGAGTAAATTGGGCCAGGGAGGTATGGGTGATATTTACATGGCCATTCAGGAACCCCTGAAACGAACGGTAGCCCTGAAGGTCCTGCCTCCCAATCTGAGTCAGAATATCGAGTTTTCAAAGCGATTCGAGACCGAAGCCAAAGCCATTTCTCTGCTGCAACATCAAAATATCGTGAGCATCTATGAGTATGGCGAAGAACACGGCCTCAAGTACTTTGCGATGCAGTTTGTTGAAGGCGCCGACCTTGCTCGTCATATAACAAAGAAGAAAACACTCGCGTTCCCCGAAGCAATCGATATTTCCAAACAGATATGTCGCGGCCTCCGATACGCACATTCGGTGAATGTCATACATCGTGACATAAAGCCGCAAAACATTCTTATTGACAAATCAGGCGTTTGTCTCATAAGCGATTTCGGAATTGCCAAAATTTTTCAGAGCGCCGGGATCACCATGACGGGAATGGCGGTAGGAACCCCCGAATACATGTCTCCCGAACAAGCCGAGGGCGGAAATCTCGATCCCCAAACAGATATCTATTCTCTGGGGATTCTTGTATACGAAATGGTCACCGGTCGCCCCCCCTTTACAGGAGAAAATCCTGTCGCGATTGCCTACAAGCAGGTGCATGAAACACCGGTTCCGCCTTCGGCGTACCGAAAAGACATACCCAAACGCCTGGAACTAATAATACTGAAAGCCTTAAAAAAGAACAAGGCGCAGCGTTACCGCTCAATAGAAGAACTTCTTCATGATCTCGACACGGTGGATATTGACGAAAAAACCGATCGCCCCACCGTATCCATTACAAGACAGAAGGCATCCGGACGACAAAACCCACAATATTCGGAAAAACGAATCACCGACAGACGAAGCGGGGACCGACGACGTGATAACGGTGGTTCCTCGAGCATATTCAACGCGGAGTACTGGGTCGAGGCGGTGCGGAACCAGGGGCTTTCCCTCATTCTCATTGCCATTCTGGCCGTTATTCTTGCGATTCATCTTCTGAGTCATGCTCACTGAGCCGGAAAATCAGGCTTCGCCTCACACTCTGGGAGAATGACGTGGGTTCCGTCGGAGCATTGATTGAACCCATGTTTCGCGGTCGAAAACAGGGAAGATACCTATGAACACCGAAAGCACACGGGACAAAGGGGAAGCGGGCGAAGCTCGAGCCGTGGAACACCTTCTTTCACAGGGGTATCGGGTCGTTTCACGAAACTATCAATCCCGAAAGGGTGAGGTCGACTGCATTGCGTATGCGCCCGACGGAACTCTGGTTTTTATAGAGGTTAAATCCGCGCGTTCACTGTCGCGTGGACATCCGTTCACCTGGATAACGCCTGCCAAACAGCGTACTCTGGCTGCAATGGCTCGACAGTACCTCGCCGACCACAGACTACACGCGGTCCCTTGTCGCTTCGATGTAGTCGCGATTGTCGCGGGAAATATCGATCACATGAAAAACGCTTTCCTGGTATAACGCAAACCGAAGGAATAACATATGAAAAGAGAATCGTTTGCTGTACTCTCGACAATTGCGATAGTCACAATGCTGCTGCTCTGCGGTTCTGAAAAAGCCGATAGGGTGACATTCTCAGTCGGAGGAGCACCGGCCGAACTGGATTTCTGGAGCAAACTGGTTACGGAATTCACCGAAAATACGGGGATTCAGGTAGAAATGATCCGACAACCCACCGACACCGATCAGCGGCGACAAAGTCTTGTCACCGCCCTGAGAGCCGGGAAAGGTGATCCCGACGTTTTCCTGATGGATGTTGCCTGGGCCGGGCAGTTCGCGGCCTCAGACTGGTTGGCCGACCTGGGTGAGTATACATCTCCCCGGGATCTCGATGCATTCTTCGCCAGAGTAGTTCGAGAAGCCGATCACTATGACGGAACTCTAATCGCGCTTCCCGTCTACATTGACGGTGGTGTGCTGTATTACCGGACCGATCTTCTTGAAGAAATCGGCCACTCCTCACCACCACAAACCTGGAACGAACTCGTTTCCTTTTCCCGGGAAATCATGCGGGAAAAGGAAAACCTTTACGGGTTCGTATGGCAGGGGGCTCAATACGAAGGGCTTATCTGCAATTTTCTCGAATTCGCGGGATCAAACGGCGGGGGAATACGGATAGAAGACGGTTCTGTACATGTCAATTCTCCCGAAAACCGTGAAGCCGTGGAACTCATGAGGAGTCTAATCCACGACTCCAAAGTTTCTCCTCCCAGCACCTATACCGAAATGAAAGAAGAGGAAGTTCGCCTTTGGTTCCAGCAGGGCAAAGCTATGTTTGAGCGGAACTGGCCGTATGCCTGGAAGTTGCATCAAGCCGCCGAATCCCCGGTTCGGGGAAAAGTCGGAATTGCACCTCTCCCCCATTTTGAAAATGGAGTAAGCAAATCGACCCTGGGAGGTTGGCATGTGGGCATTTCAAGACACTCCGACAGCAAAGAAAACGCCTGGCGACTCGTTGAGTTCATGACCTCTCGTGAAACCCAGAAAAAACTGGCTCTGGAACTCGGATGGAATCCCGGCCGGGTCGAGGTATATACCGATTCAACGGTCCTGAGTGAAATGCCGCATTTCGCGGAATTGCGGAAGGTATTTGATAACGCGACGGCACGCCCTAACGTGCCCTATTACTCACAGCTCTCCATCATACTCCAGCGTCACCTGAACTCGGTTCTGGCGGGAAAGAAGCCCGTCGATGAAGCCCTGGCAACGGCGGAATCCGAGATGACCAGGATTGTCGGCAGGTACGAGCAGTAAAAAATCGGCGCGAGGCCGGCTGAATTGGCATAGCATTTGATTGAATTAGCCGGTGTTCCGCTTCGCGGCTGTTTTGCGGGCCGACCGTCCACGAAATCGAATTCACCGAAAAAAATCTGCTCATAAAAATAGACATCAATAGACTGGAAATACCACACGGGAGGTAATATCCGGCATCGAAATAAAGTGGATGCGCCGGCATACCCCGGAGCACGGGCAAGAGATGCGTGGCTTGAATCAGCCCCATTTATGTTGCCGCTCATTGTGCTGATCGGCATTTTCGTTCTCGTTCCCGTTCTGGGAACGGTCGTTACATCCTTCTTCCGCGATGTCACATTTCTTCCGACCAGGTGGAACGGTATTGAGAATTACCGAATACTGGCGACGGATGCCTCATTCGGTCAGTCGTTCCGATTCACTGTTTTCTTCATTCTTGTTTCCGTCCCACTGGAGATCATCTGCGGGATGGCCGTAGCCCTGCTTCTCAACACCGCTTCTCCGTTCCGTGGTTGGCTTCGTGCGGGGGTGCTTATTCCATGGGCCATTCCGGCGGCCGTTTCGGCACGCGTGTGGGAATTGGTATATGCATACAACTACGGCCTCGCAAACTGGATCATTCAGAAAGCGGGTCTGGTCGATGATCCGGTGAATTGGCTGGGGACGGGTGTTGGCGCCTTTTTCGCCGTTGTCCTCGCCGATGTCTGGAAAACGACCCCGTTCGTTGCCATTATCCTCTTATCGGGTCTGTCAGCAATCCCCGAGACCTTGTACAAACAGGCGCACATTGATGGAACGCATTTTGTCCAACGCTTCTTCCTCATCACTATTCCACTGTTACGCCCGGTTCTGGTAGTCGCGCTACTTTTTCGAACTATTGACGCATTGCGTATTTTTGACCTGATATATGTGCTGACCTCGGGGGGACCCGGAGGAGAAACGACTTCTCTTTCTCTGTATGCCTATCGACTGTTTGTCGGCGGCGATTACGGCATAGGCTCCGCGGTGTCGGTCTTCCTTTTCTTCTCCGCGCTGACTTTGGCCCTGCTCCTGGTTAAGATCGGCAACTTTGGGAACGAAGCGGCATGAGTGAACGCACGATTCAAAAAGCCCTCTACTATGCCGGTGTTTTCCTGGCATTTGTCATGCTTCTTGGGCCGGTAGTCTACATGACTGTGACGGCTCTAAGCCGTTCGGCCGATTTTCTATCACCCGCAACTCACTTTAGTTTTACTCTCAAACACCTGACCGTGGTAGCCACCGACGACGGTCTACACTTTATGGCCTACCTGCGCAACAGCCTGATCGTGTCCGGGGCGGCCGCGGTTTTATGCGTCTTTATCGCCTCCATGGCCGCATACGCCGTGACGAGACTCAGCCTGCCGGGAGGGATGCTCGTTCTTTTTGCCGTACTCGCGGTTTCCATGTTTCCGCAGATCAGCCTTGTCGGGTATCTTTTCCGATTGATTTCCCGGCTTGGATGGATAAACACGTATCCCGGGCTTGTTCTGCCCTACACCGCATGGATAACTCCGCTTTCCCTCTGGATTCTGGTAAGCTATTTTGCGCAAATTCCCCGGGATCTTGACAGAGCAGCCCGCGTGGACGGATGCGGAAATTTTCAGATACTGATAAAGGTCATTGCTCCGGTTGCCGCTCCGGGAGTTTTTTCCACCTTGTTGCTCGCATTCATATTCGCATTCAACGAATTCATGTTTGCCCTCATGCTGACAACCGATTTTCATGCTCGAACCGTACCGGTTGGTATTGCACTGTTCCAGGGACTCCATGGCGAGATTCCCTGGGGAACCATTATGGCGGCGTCGGTGGTCACCACCGGACCGATCATCATCCTAACTCTCATCTTTCAGCGCAAAATCGTACAAGGGATAACACGAGGAGCGGTAAAAGGATGAGCGTGCTGGAATTACGAAATCTGGGGAAAACGTTCCACTCGTCGAGCGGAAGCATCGAGGCGCTTGCGGGCGTTAACCTTAGCATTGAACCGGGAGAATTATTTGTTCTTTTGGGTCCAAGCGGCTGCGGTAAGTCCACATTGCTGAATCTGATCGCCGGACTCGAGACACCTACTTCAGGTAGCATAATGTTTGGAGACGAGGTTTTCTTCTCGGCCGACGACGGTCGTGACCTCAGCCCACGCGGGAGAAACATTGCGATGGTTTTTCAAAACTATGCTTTGTATCCACACCTGACGGTCCACGACAATATCGCTTTCCCCTTGCGAATCGGGAAAACGCCCAAAAACGAAATCGAAACGCAGACTGCCGATGTAGCCCGGATGCTTGGGTTGAGTGAACTTATGAACTCTAAACCTGGTCAACTCAGTGGGGGCCAACGCCAGCGCGTGGCAATAGCCCGAGCTATCGTTCGAAGACCGAATCTGTTTCTTCTCGACGAGCCACTATCAAATCTCGACGCTCAGCTTCGGGCATCGATGCGTACTGAAATAAAACGCCTGCAGCGCTCACTGGGAATTACGGCCGTTTACGTTACCCATGATCAGGTGGAGGCAATGACCCTTGGAGATCGAGTCGCGGTGCTTAAGTCCGGAGGGATAGAACAAATTGCAGCTCCCGACCGGCTATACGAGCAGCCGTCCAACACCTTCACCGCTCGCTTTGTCGGATCCCCTCAGATGAACATTATCCCCATCCGGCTGCGCAAAACGGACACGGGCCGAAACGTAATGGTTGCCGATGCCACAATCGATCTTTCTCGCTACTCGATCCCGGAGGATACCGAAATGGTGCAGGTCGGGATTCGTCCCGAGCATCTCCATCTCGTAGAAAGCAGCGAATCTCCCCGGGAATCGACGATTACCGCTAAGGTAGACGGAGTCGAGCGGCTGGGGCGAGAAGATTTCGTGCACTGCCGAACCCAGGACGGCACCGAGCTTTCACTCTTGTCCTCTTCCACTCACGTAGATCTGGAGGATATCGTATACTTACGACCGGAATCCGATCGTATACACGTATTCTCCAAGGACGGAGATCGCCGATTTGAATAGGCGGTTTTTTTTCGGACAAGCACTATATTATGGTAGAGAATAGTCCAAAGACAAGATTGAAATTAATCAAAAACTCCTTGAAGCCGAGAGGATAAGACTCCACGGTGTCCCAAAATCTGCGTGAATTCCTGACAGATACCTATGCGGTAGGAAATGTAAATCCCTTAACCGTTCTCGGTAGTGATTTCCCAATTCAAATCGACGACCAGGACGACCGTGACAATATTGCGCTTTTTTGCACAATTTTTGTAACCATTGAGAAACAGGACCAAATCAAATTGGAGCTGTCGGGGAGAATTCCCATCACCAAAGCAATAGCAGATCTCGCGGAAATCTATCACGGCAGCACCGACAGCCGCTGGGGCAGAATCGTTCTACGTTTCAATCCCGAGCAAATCAATCTTGTGCTTACATTGGCGTCAAAGATTCGCGAAACCACCCCCCTGGGTGCAACGGTGGGAAATCCGGAATGGCAAAGGATGTCCGCACGAACGATTAGCTCACTGCGCCGTTTTGTGCGGGCGATCAAAGAATACCGCTCGGAGCAGGACTAGTGTGGCGACCGACAATTGCCAAGAATTAATACGGGCGCTTTTCGCCCCCAT
>CAYFVL010000032.1:0-30554 GCA_964346405.1 uncultured Fibrobacterota bacterium | reverse complement strand
TACTGCTCTACCTCGACTCCGCTCGGCACGGCGGTTCTCGACTGCGAAACCTGGGTTAAAGCGAACCGCGGGGCATATGGGGCTGAAAAGAATGTATACTTAGTGCTTGTCCGAAAAGTCCCTAAAACGGACGCTGAGCCTGTCGAAGCGCCCGTTTTAGGCTGAAATCGCCGGTTTGCTTCATCAATCCGAGCGAAAACAGGACTTTTCGGACGGACACTACTTAGCAATGGTTTCGCAGTCGAGAAACGCCCGCCCGGCGGGACCGTGAGTTGATTGCGAAACCTGGGCTGGAGCAGGGGCAGCACAAGCGGCCGGCATTACTATTGCCTATCGTTGGCGTTCACATTCCGCCCCACCGGCGATGCTGTCATGTTCTTGATTTCAAACCTTGATTGTCCGGCTTTGCCGGCCAGGAGTTATTATGCCCGCACTCGAAATTTGGCCCGGAAAACCATATCCCCTCGGAGCGACATGGGATGGACGGGGGACCAATTTCGCACTGTTTTCCGAACATGCCGAGAAGGTGGAACTGCTTCTATTCGACGGCCGAGAGCAGCTCGAGCCGACAGCGACGGTGGTTCTGAGCGAACGAAGCGCATCGATCCGGCACTGCTATATTCCCACGGTTAAACCGACCCAGTTCTACGCATACCGCGTACACGGACCCTATGCCCCTAAAGAAGGGCACCGATTTAATTCCTCGAAAGTTCTTCTGGACCCTTACGCAAAAGCCATAGCAGGCTCCTATGGCTGGAATGATGCACTCTTTGGCTATAAGGTGGGGCATAAACTGGCGGATCTTTCCAAAGACGGGCGGGATTCACTGCCGTATACTCCCAAATGCGTGGTAAGCGATCCGTTCTTCGATTGGGCAGGTGACAGACCGCCGCGGGTTCCCTGGAACGAAACGGTCATCTACGAAACGCACGTTAAAGGCTTCACCATGCTGCACCCCGACGTGCGGGAGTCGTTGAAGGGCACTTACGCCGGCCTTGCTTCGGAACCAATAGTCGAGTACTTGACCAGGCTGGGAGTAACCGCGGTTGAACTTCTCCCGGTCCAGCAACATGTAGACGACCGTTATCTTACCGATAAAGGGCTTGTCAATTACTGGGGATACAACACAATCGGCTACTTTGCACCCGATTGTCGATATGCCGGATGGGGATGTGAGGGTGAGCAGGTCGGTGAATTCAAGGATATGGTCAGAACGCTGCACCGGGCCGGTATCGAGATTATCCTCGATGTGGTATACAATCACACTGCCGAAGGTAACCAGATGGGCCCCACGCTTTCTTTTCGGGGCATCGACAATGCCTCATATTACCGACTAAGTCCGGAGGATTCCCGCTATTACATGGATTTTTCCGGATGCGGTAACAGCTTCAACCTTCGGCATCCTCACGTGCTGCAGTTCATGATGGACAGCCTGCGTTACTGGGTCACGGAAATGCATGTAGACGGATTCCGTTTTGATCTGGCTTCGGCGCTGGCACGTGAATTCTTCGAGGTAGATAAATTGTCGACCTTTTTCGATATCATCCACCAGGATCCCGTTCTGTCTCGCGTCAAGCTCATCGCCGAGCCATGGGATATTGCCGAAGGCGGTTATCAGGTCGGAAATTTCCCGGAATTATGGAGTGAATGGAATGGACGTTATCGGGATACCCTCAGACGCTTCTGGAAGGGCGACGACAGCCAACTCGCCGATTTGGGGTATCGTCTGACCGGCTCAAGTGATCTTTTCGAAGATGCCAACCGTAAACCTTCGGCCAGTATGAATTTTGTCACCTGCCACGACGGGTTCACGATGCTGGACCTGGTGAGTTACAATGAGAAGCACAACGAAGCAAATGGGGAAGGCAATGCCGACGGGAGTAATGAGAACGACAGTTGGAATTGCGGCAGCGAAGGCCCGACGGATGACAAGAACATTACCGAGCTTCGAAGCCGGCAGGTCCTCAATTTCCTGACGACATTGATGATCTCACAAGGCACGCCGATGCTTCTGGCCGGTGATGAACGGTTGCGCAGTCAGGGCGGTAACAATAACGCATATTGTCAGGACAATCATCTGACCTGGGTGGACTGGGAAAGCGGCGAATTCGCGGAAACCCTTGTTCAATTCACCGCCGATCTGATCGCATTCCGGAAATCTCATCCGACGTTTCGCCGCAGACGCTTTTTTCAGGGGCGACGGGTTCACGGGAAAGATGTCCGGGATCTGATGTGGTTCAACGTGAGCGGAGAAGAGATGGATGAAGAAGACTGGAACCATTCTTTTGTTAAGGCATTCACGCTCTTTCTGGCCGGGGGGGATATCGACGAGCGAGACCGGTCGGGTTGGCCGGTGGAGGATGACGCCTTTGCGATACTGTTCAATGCACACCATGAGACCCTCGAATTCTCCATACCGTTTCCCGAACGAACCTGGCGCAAGGTAATTGACACCTCTCTACTCATACCAAAGCTTATGCAAACCGAGGAAGCTCCCGTGGCTCCAAACAAAATCCCGCTCACGGCGCGGTCGGTCATCGTTCTTATCAACCCTGGACCCTGAGGAGTCGTCGAAGCAACCTCTCCATTCTCACTTTCCCGCGGGGCGCATAGCCGTCAATGTAGTAGACGAAGGCAAAGTCGGAATGAAACAGGAGTTCGTCGTTTTTCAGGCACGGCAGGACGACCGGCATGTTTGTAGAAAAGATCCAACAAGACGCCCCCGAGCCCCAATCGGGGCGACATATCGGTCTTACGGACCTTTAACCCAGGTTTCGCAATCAACTCACGGCATTCTGCGTAAGCTGTTGCACGATCTTAACTTAGAAAAATGCTCAAGGTATCTCCCTGGATAATGTAGTAACATAATCCGCATCAGACCTCCCGAGCCGAGAGAACCCCCGTTTCCGTGCATTGCAGCCGCCAACCGGATCTCCGGCTAACAAGGGCAAACCACCTGCAAGGAACAACCACTATACCTTTAACGACACAAATTCGTCGTAATTGGCATTATTCCCCCCACGAGCATCGCCTCGAAAAGACTAATCACGACGATTGCGGAAAGATAATCTGTCTTTTACCGACACGGTTATTGTCAGGCGACAATAACCGTGTCGTTTGGAGGAGGGTAACGGTGCTTAAACGCTTCAGGAAAACTCTACGGAACCCAAGAGGCTTTTCCTTTGTGGAACTCATTGCGGTTCTTATTATCATTGCCATTCTGGCGTCAATTGGTGTTCCCATATATCTTCAGCAGGTGAAAACCGCCCGAGCGGCGGATGCACAAAGCACCATTGCCGCGATCAAAACCGCCCACAAGATGTACCGTCAGAAGTACGGCAAAGTTCCTGATGACCTCAAAGAACTGGAACGCAAGAAACTCGTCTCAATCGACAATGTCACCCGGCGCAACTGGAAGTTCGATATTACCAACGGCCGAGACGACCTCAAGGAAATAATGGCGACAAGTACCGAACACATGCCGGGTGGGGCGGGAGAACGAGTTGTGTACGATGCCGAAACCGGCGTTTGGACCGGCTACGGGCAAGACGAAGAGGAGTAACAACCGTGTCGACAGCTAAATCCCCCACTTCGGGACCAGGATCACCGACCAACCAAAGCGTTGGGTCGGCTCGCGTATTCTGATCGGATATTGCCCAATGAAAATACCAACGAGATCAGTAGTGCGGCATTTGCTGGTTTCCGGCTGCATATTTGGTCTGTGCGCGGTTTCCAACTCGTGGTGCGCCCAAAATGACGAAGCCGGGGGCTCAAATGAGCCTGTCTCTTCAGTCGTCGGTCAAGTTGTTCTCTCCGCGGTGGTCCGGGATTTTAAGGAGTACCAGAATGGCAAAACCAGGATTCCCGGTGGACATCCCGATTTCGAGCGCTACCGCGGATACGGGCAAAAGGGGGCGGTAGAGAATTCTATCGGAACCAACGGGACACGATCGGTCGTCGATATGGATGAGCGAAATCCGGAACCGCGGTATCTGGGCAAATATTTCACCGACCGGGAACACTTCCTCCATTGGTACAACGACGTCGATTCCATAAACCGTCCTTTCCTGGTGGGCCTCGAATTCGACATTCACGATGATTGCCGTTTGACATACAGTAGAGAGAAGTTTTTTCCGATTGACGATGGAAAGAAATTCTACTCTCTCAGCACCCCTCCACTCGAAACCTTTGGGCATCTCCAATCGCGACATCCAGACCACAATTTTGGATTCACGATGGAGTTTCATACCAAGTTTACCTATATAAAGGGAGCCGACCAGACGTTTTCCTTTTCCGGTGACGATGATGTGTGGGTTTTCATCAACGACAGTCTCGTTATCGATCTGGGCGGGGTTCATCCACGGCAGTCCGGCAGCGTCAACCTGGACGAACTCCCGTCGGGGTTTCTGCGCGACGGAAGAGAGTATATTCTGGATTTTTTCTTTGCCGAACGCCGCACGGGTAACTCCAGAGTCTATATAGAAACCAGTATACTTTTCGATTTTTCTTTCGAGGATTACATTTTTGTAAAGCGTCGGGCAGCCAACGACAACATCATCCAATGCTACGGAATGTATGTCAGAGTCCCTCCTCCGAAATCGATTCAGCCCCTCACGACGCTAAACGAGTTCCCGCCCCGGACATCGTCGCCCTCGGTTGTCGAATGCACAAACGGATGGCTACAGTTCCAATGCCCTTCGGACCTCAACGAATCGATTGAGGTGAAACTGATTACCACTACGGGGAGAACAGCTTTGCGTTGTACTATCAAATCGGCTCCCCGGTATCTCGTGCCGGAAAGGATACCACCCGGCGTATACATAGCCCGTGTCGGTACCGATCGGTGGAATGCAACGAACGTTATTACTCTTACTCGATAGGCAGACCATGAATATTGCCGAACTTCTATCCTTTGCGCGTAACAACAACGCCTCGGATCTCCATGTGAGCGCGGGAGCCACACCGGTCGTTCGAATCGACGGATCCTTGCAGAGGCTCAATGTCGAGTCGCTCGATGAGGAAACGGTTGAGGCGATGGTGTTCGGTATAATGAATGATGAACAAAAAGAGCAGTTCCGCAAAGACCACGAGATTGACTTTTCGGCAAAACTGGGAGAACACGATCGATATCGGGTCAGCGTCTTTCGGCAACTCAATGGTACCGGTGCGGTTTTTCGGGTCATTCCTCAGACGATCCCGTCGTTCGATGACCTCGGGCTGCCCGAAACGTTGGCGAAACTCGCACTACGCGACCGGGGGCTGGTTCTGGTGACCGGTCCAACGGGCTGTGGGAAAAGCACAACCCTTGCCGCCATAATCGACTACCTCAACGAACACGCCCGAAAACACATCATTTCCATCGAGGATCCAATCGAGTTCATTCACCAGTCAAAGGGATGTCTGGTGAATCAGCGGGAAGTCGGTCAACATACCCATTCATTCCGCGCGGCACTCAGGGTGGCCATGCGAGAAGACCCCGATGTGATTCTGGTCGGAGAGATGCGTGACCTGGACACCGTTTCGCTCGCCCTGACGGCCGCGGAAACCGGCCATCTGGTTTTCTCGACTCTCCACACCAGCGGCGCCGTAAAGACAATCGACCGAATACTCGACATATTTCCATCCGACTCGAAATCCCAGATACGCGCGATGCTGGCCGAGTCTCTTCTGGCCGTCATAAGCCAACGCCTGCTTCCCGTTGTTAGCGGGAGCGGCCGCATAATGGCTCTGGAAATACTTCTGTCCAACCAGGCAGTGAGGAATCTCATACGCGAAGAAAAAATTCACCAGATCCCGAATGTCATACAGTCGAATGTTTCCGAGGGGATGATAGGTCTGGACATGTCTCTGGCCGATCTTGTGCGAAAAGGAACCGTAGCACGAGATGAAGCGCGAAAGGTGGCATTTGATCCCGAAAGGCTGTAACCATACTGACATAACTGGACATGAACTGACCGACCGAACCGCGCTTCACATCACTTTGAGCCGGCATTCTTTCCGGATGAGACGTTTGTGCGTCCGGAAGATGGCATACGGGAGTCGTGGCGGATTCTCGCTGCCGGAGCTTCTGGCCGTTTCCATCATTATCGGGGTGGCCGGAACTGCCCTTCTGCGCACATTCTCGTTTGGAACTCTTATCGTTGAGAAAGAGGGATTACGCCGTCAGGCATTACCCGTCGTACAGGCGGAACTGGAGAAGATACGACATATTTCAGATCATGGACGGATTTATCTGTCGCCGGGAATTCGGGATTCGAACACAACCCTGATGCGCATGGTTCACACCGAAGAGATTGCCGTTCCGGCGACTATTCAGATAAATGTTACCGAAGCCGCACAGGATAACGGATTGCGGTATCAAAACGTTGAAGTGAAAGTTTTCTATACCCATGGAGACATTACCGACACGATTCGACTCGCGTCACGGATGTACCAACGATAAACGCGGTGTAACGCTGGTCGAGATGGTTATCGTCCTTTCGGCGGCGATTGCTCTGGGATCGGGACTGGTGACCGCGTTACTTTTCGGCATCGATGCATGGGAACGCACCGTGCGCCGACTGGAGATCCAACGTTCCGGAAACTTTATTCTGCGGGAACTCACGCGATCCATACAGGAAGCGGAAAAAATCGAAATAGGGGAAAGCGAACTGATAATGCACGCAACCGAAGGGGAAACGACTGAATACCGATTCCAAGAGAACAGATTGTATGCTGTTGCAGCAAACTCCCCCGATGTGAATCCGCAACTGATCGGCATAGAGAGCGGCGAAAGTGTGATGGTCATTCCCTCGGACGAAAACCGGCCGTTTTCATGGGTAACTCCCGGACGAACGGTCCGTGTTTCCTTTGATATTGCGTATCGAACCGACCGTATCGACGAACAATACCGCTTCGAAACCGTTGTCTATGGAAGGAACAGCAAGTGAGGGACGGAAGACTGGTGTGTACGGGAAATGAGCGCGGGGTACTGCTTCCGGGAGCGCTCATTCTGCTTGTTGTCACCGGGCTTTTTGCGTTTTCATTTTTGCGGATGTCGTCGCATGAGCATACATTTGTCGAGTACGAATACCAGGAACTCAAAAGTTTGTGGGCATGTGAAGAAGCGCTTTCACGTGCTCGGGCAGAGCTTCAAACAATACCACTGGAACGCATACCCGATGCCCTGCAAGGCATAACGCTCGATTTGGTTGAGTACAGCATCACACGAGTGGATTCGTTGGAGAACACCTTCCGGGTAATCGCGGAAGTGTACGGGGAGGACGACGAACCGGTGCAACGTCTGGTCGAAACGATTGTCCCCGAGCGTTCCAGTCAGTATTTCATGATGTTCGACTCTCCGGGCAACTCGAGCAGGGGTCCATTTTTCTTTACCGGGGATGTTATCGACGGACGGGTGCACAGTAATACCAACCTCAACATTGCCGGGTCCCCGCGTTTTACCGACGCGGTTGCACGGGGGTTCCCGGAAATCAAAGGTGACAATTTCCCCGAAATTTATGGGTACGCTCCGATCATTGAGTCGAATCAAAGCACCTGGAACGCCGACATTTACCGAATCGATCTTCTCGCCGAGAACATTCGTCGAAACGCAACCATGCGTCCGCTTTACGCTCCGGAAAGCGTGGCACGAATCACTTTCAATCGCGATGAGTTCGAACTGGAATGGAGAACGCGCAAAGAGAACACGACCATTCTCTCCAGATCACGTGACGATAACTACCAGTATAGTAACTCGAGAACTCATAGCCTGGCGGAAGTCGACGGCATGTATTTCGATGGTGATGTGGAGGTCCGTGGTACTCTTGAGGGTCGGGTAACCATAGGCGCCCGGGGAAACATAATTATCACCGACGATCTAGTGTATCAGAATTCGGACAGACGTACCGGAAAACCTGCTCCAAACAGCACTTCCATGCTGGGGCTGATAGCCGAAAACAACGTACTGGTCAACAAGAATTCGCGCGAGGCACGGTCCGACGGCGGCATACGCATAAACGCCTGTGTCGTTGCTCTCGATTCTTCATTTACGGCAATCAAGCTGAACCGTGGGGAATTCGGCACGATGCACTTCTACGGCAGCATAACGGAGAAAGTGCGGGGGATTGTCGGGGTGGTGCGCCCGTTCCGCATCGGATATACCGCAAAGGCCTGGCACTATGACATACGCCTGAAAGACACGGCGCCTCCGCACTTCAGCCCGTTAGTTACGGAAAGCGGACATGCTAGATTCGAAGTTGTTGACTGGGAAAGGACTTTTTAAGAATGGCATTGCAGAAGTCGGTAACCGCAATCGATGTCGGCTCCAGTGGCCTGAAACTTCTGGAAGTGCGTATCGATCGGGGACGATTGCGGATCACCGCGGCGGCCCGGCAACTATTCGAGGAGGCGCCCGACGCCGACCCAGAGTCGATCCCGGATGAATTTACGGCTTCAAATGCATTGACGGGACTACTGGCGGGACTTGGAACGTCCACCAAAAAGATACGGAACGTCATATCGAACGTGCCCGGGGCGCAGGTTGGGATCAAACAGATCACTACTATGAAATTGAATGACGACGAATTACGGTCCTCGTTGCTGTTCGAAGCCCGCAAACATATGCCGGTCAAAGGTCAGGTGCTCCTCGATTACCAGGTTGTACGTACAAACGACGACAGCCTCGATGTACTGCTTGTCGCGACCTCGCGCGCCGCCGTCGAATCGCATCTTGCCATGCTCGAGCGTTGTGCGGTTAGCCCGGGAGTTATCGATGCTCCCGCTCTGGCGACCACCAACGCATCGTTGTTGTCCGATACTGCCGCGGACAGCCTGCCAATCGCGATTATAAATATCGGAGCCGCGGTTACCACCGTCTGTTACAGAACGCCCCGTGGTGATTTTTTTACTCGAGATATTCCAATCGCGGGCCGACACTTCACCGAAGACATTCGCCGATCCTCCGGCTGCTCTCGGTCCGAAGCGGAGCGGATTAAACTCGAGGATGGATTATTCAATCAACGAAAAGACTCGACAAACTCTGGTGAAACAGGTGGATTGTCTCTGTCTCTCGAAGGCAAAAACTCGACCCAGTCGGTGGATAATCTGGTGCGAGAGATACAACGATCACTTCGTTTCTTTATAAAAGAAAGCGGGTTAGAAGGGGAAGGTCGTGTTCTTGTGTGTGGTGGAAGTGTGTGCGATCAGAAACTGTGTGATCACCTCCGACGCGAACTTCGCACCCCGATAGAACGATTTGACCCCTTCCGCAATATTGAATTGGCGGTTTCCCTGGAAGAAAATGAACGTCCCAGATATGCGCAGGCGCTCGGGATGGCGTTACGGAGAATGCATGAATTATTTCCGGATCAATTTAAACCAGCTCGAGGATAAATCGGCCGTACAGAAAAGAAAGCGGCGGGAGGCAGCGGCTTTTGTGCTGCCAGCGGCGACTTTTTTCATGCTCGCCGCCTCGATGCTGTTTTTGACAATGAAGACATACGCTAAAAAACAGCACTTCGCTGGAACCGCGGAACAACTCAACGCCCAGATACGTGAGCTGGAGCAAGGGGAACAATTCGTGGGAGAAGGAGATGTATCCGACCTCTACGATGCGACTCAGGAACGGATTTTCTGGACCGAAAAACTCGAGATTCTTGCCGACGTGGTCGATACGACCGTCGCTCTTACCGAGCTTACCTACGCAAATGGGAAATTCTACATCCGGGGGATTGCCCCGGCCTCGAAAGAGACCAGTCGATTTGGCGCCATAGCAGGCTTTATCGATCGGCTCAAAAAACGTGACGGCTTCTCCGGAGATTTCTCGAGAATAGACTTCTCCTCGTCGGATCGTGTGGAATACATGGGAAAACAGATAATGAATTTTGAGGTCATATGCAGTCGGGAATAGACCGTTACCGGAAGGTTATATACATATCGTGTATTGTGACGGGAATCTGCGCACTCGGGATAGTTCTTCTCATTTTAGTTACCAATTCGTTTCGCGCGGACGCACGAAAACTGCACGGCCGAATAGAAGGGCTGCAGGAAGAATTGATCAGCGCGCAGATTACCTCCAGTCGGCTCAACAAAGTCCAGGAACTGATTTCGCAGAACATGGCGTACTCCGACGAGGACTCGTTGACCCAGGGAGCATCGTTGTCTTTTCTCAACGCACTCACCGACGTACTGGATGACCTGGGAATTACGCTTGTGGAGCTTGAGCCCGGTGCGACACAGGATGAAGGCCGATTTGTCCGTAGCCCCTATCGTCTGACCCTTCGGTCCGATTTCGAACAATTCGGTAAACTCGTAAACATGATGGAAAAATCGTCTCGCCTCATCTCGGTCGAGAGCTTCTCGGTCGAAAAGAGAGTGGATAGGTACGTAAATTCTTCTACCGAGGATCGGTGCGAGGTCGTTCTCGATATTTCGACGTTAACACTGGTGCGGGAATAACATGGACAAACAATTTCGGAAAGTAGCCGTGGTCATGTGGTTGGCTTTCGCCTTTCTTCTTGTACAGAGCGTCCGAACTGCTTTTTCGGCACGCAACGAATTGGAACTCAGAGTTTCCGAAAGTATCGGGCTGGGCGAAGAGCTCAAGGCGATGGTAGACACGTTGGAAGCCGATATTGCGCGACGTTCCTCGCATGAACTGGTCCTTGCGCGTAATCCACTCGACCTCAACACTGTCCTTCGCGTGAAGAACGTTGGAACCGTCCGGGAATCCGCCGAACAACGCAATGTCATGCGCCTGAGTTGCACGATCGTTTCCGACAGCCGGAAAGCGGCAATAGTCAAATTCCAGGGGAAAAGCCACGTACTGAGCGAGGGCGATACAATCGGCGAGAAGACCGTAATTGGCATTGATAAGAAGCGCGTCGTGCTGAACCAAGGCGGGCATCGGACAATTCTGACCAATCGCCCTGCACCGCGCATGGAGCGAATTCGTGACACGCGTCGTGATGAACCCGAGATCGCATTGTAATTGGAAACGACCGGATGCATGATTTCATGTTCCGAGACGCGATATTTGTAACCTAAGTTGAGCGGTTCTGAGCGAGGAAAGCGCGCAAGCCCATGAGCCGAGAAGGTTTGAACCAATCGCAGGGCATACCTCACAGATGGTATGTTCAAGATTGGTGAGAACCTTATCGGCCATGGAGTTGATGCGATTTTCCGCGAGTGAATCGCTCAGCTTGGGTGTAAGATAATGACTGTTTTTCAGAGGGAGTTTTCATGTATTGTGCAACAAAGGTTGCATTACTTGCGGCTTTTTTGACAATAGGCCAAACACAAGGCCGAATCGATTCAACCGGACCGAATCAGTCGGCCGAATCCGGCACGGCCTCCGATTCCGGTACAATTCGTATTCACGCGGTGGGAGATGCGGCCCAGGGCCTTCGTGCAACGGTATCTCTCGATGCCGACGACGCATTTCTGCCGTCGGTTCTCACCATGCTGTCCGAACTGAGCGGATATAACATTGTCACGGGACCGCAGGTAAACCGCAGGCATCGAATTTCCATTCACCTCAAGAACACGCCGGTTGAAGAGGCGGTCAACCTGGTTGTCCGGGCCGCCGGTTTATCTTACGAAATCGTAGGTAATTCGTTTCTCGTAACCGAACACAAAAACCTCAAAGAAGAAGTGGGGATGAGTTCCTATCTTGTTGAATTGCAGTATGCGCGCGCCGGTGAAATGAAAGATTTTCTCAAAGACCTCACTACCAGAGTACAGATTGATTCGGGTCATAATGCCTTGCTTATTTCAACAAGTCCGAAAATTATCAGCGAAGTTCGAAGTATTGTGAAACGACTGGATGTCCCCTCCAAGCAGATCGTTTTACGTACGCGAGTAATCGAGGTTAAGGTCGACAAAGTGCGCGAACTTGGGATCGACTGGGAGAAACTGAGCAAACTGAGTGTTACCCTCGCCGAACGCCCCTCGGACCCGGTCCTGGGATCACGTTCCCTCGAAGACCATGAAATCATCTGGGGTGACGACGAATCGCCGACCCGAACAGAAGCACTTGAGAAGATAGACGGCCTGAAAAACATCGGATATTTCGATCGGCGCCTCATGGCGTTCGATATCACTCTTGACTATCTGCTTCAGACCAACCGGGCCAAGCTTCTTACCGACACGCGCTTGTCCACCATGAACAACCGAAAGGCGCAGATTCATATCGGCGATGAAATTCCTTTCATTGTCAGAAGTACCGAATCCGCGAGCGTCGAACGCACCAAAGTCGGGATTACGGTGGAAATCGTTCCGCAGATAAACAAAGACGGGTATATAACCGCCTGGGTCAAGCCCGAAGAATCGACTATCGTCAAGCTTATAAATGGGGAACTGCCGTGGAGATCTGTTCGCACCGCGGAGACGACCGTTCAGGTGAAAAACCGCCAGAAAATTGTCGTGGCGGGACTTCTGAGCCAAAAAGAAAACGTCACCGTGAATTCGGTTCCTTTCCTGGGAGATGCGCCGTTTTTCGGCAACCTGTTTCGCCATTACGACCAGAAGGAAGAGATGACGGACCTTATAATCGAGATCACACCGTACATTCTCGACAACGACGACCCCATCGCCGGCATGATAGCCGATTCGGTCTATGATGGGAAAGATCCGATTCAGCGCCTCAGGGAAGCGGATGAAGCCCTGACTAAGCCCTTCAGGGACTCCTCCATCGTCGCTCCGACCCACCTTGCGCTTACCCCTCGGACAACGGTTCTCAAACCCTTGCAGTATGCTGTCGGAGTGCACGAGGTGGCAATGGGACTTCCCCATCGTTTACAAATCTGGTATACCCCATGGGAAAACACGGGAAAGCTTCGGTTCGGTATGAAATACGGAGCATCGCCGAGTGTGGCGCTTGCAATTGGATATCACGATGGGCGATACGCGAATGAAGATATGTATGAACTGGGTTCACGTCTGGGGGTTTATGGGGTCAAGTCGCTTGTAAATACAGATTTCTTCACGTGGAACGTCATGATCGATGCTCAATTCGGTGAGTACAATTCCGTTGGAGGAGGCATGGCCATGGCCATTCACGCCCGCGACCTGGTAGCCCTGATAATCGAGGCCACGGAATCCTACACCGACCAGACTCCCGATGACCGACCGTATTGGGATCCATGGTTTACCGGTGCAGTTCGCTTCCGACTCCCCAATTTCAGGCGACTTTCCTTTTCCGGAGGTATCAGTGTACTGGGCAAATCTCATTTCGTTGACCCGATTTCGCAAAGTCCGGACGACTACTCATATCGTCCCTATTTCAATATAGCTTACACCGGCCTTTTCAAGGAAAAAAACTAATGAGACAGACGGTTATTCTCTTCTTTCTGCTTGCAGCCGTAATGGTGGTATCGACTTGCGACAACAGGATGCCGACCGATACAAACCAACCGGTCAGAATCATTCTGAGGGCCGAACGGGAGCCCGCACAAGTGACCGCGCAACTTGACACATTGCGCATTATGGTTGCTCCCGCGGATTCGAACAATATTGTGCTGGATTCGGCCCGGATCAAAATGCATGCGGACGGAGGCTTATTGCTTCCCGTTAAGTCGCAAAGAGGTGAGAGCGTTCTGGAGTATCTTTTCTACTACCCGGAGCCCACCGTCACAATCGACAGCGTCACGATTACGGCTACCTACGGGGAACCGGGCACACGCGCCGGCGTCTCCGAGTCTCTTGTCGTTTCAGTCATTCCTCTCGAGGAGACCTACGGATACCGCATTCCGGCGACCATCAATATCGACCCAAAGACCATCCACAGTGAGGTGTATCAGTCCGGGGGGGGCTGGAGTATGTTCGTATACGCAGTCGTACTCGATTCCACCGGCAATCCTGTCGAAGGACGCATACCGGTGACGTTCACGATCGATTCGACCACGGCCGATCCGTCTTCGGTTTCCATCGGGAATCGGGCATTTACCGGTGCGCCACGGACTATAGGCGGGGCAAAAGACAGTGTCCTCGGCAATGCGATTACCGTTCTTTCGTACGATCGAAATTCCATTTTGGATACGGTAGTGATCAAGGCGTCGATTGAGACGTCAGGCATTTCGGTTACGGATACTATTGCCCTGCCGATCCCGCTGGATGGTTTACAGATGATCGCCGAGTATCTGGACGGTGGTCCGATTTCGGTCGGGGATTCGGGAAGGGCACATCTCGGCCTCACGTTAATGGATGCATACAATGCCCCGATACCCGGTGTTGCGGTTTCTCTTCGCTCCGATCAGGTTCCCCTGATACCGAACTGCTACCGGATGCTGGAAAACGGTGTTGCCGACGGTTCGATACCCTGCACTGTATGCGACAGTGTTAAACGAGACACCTGCATCATTACCTTGGATTCTATCACCATGACCGATACGGTCGTCTGTGACACGACCTGTCGGCGGCTCGATCGGGTAACGCAGGGAATCACGAATTCCCGCGGATATTTCGAGGTGGAGGCTTCAGTGAGAGTTGATCACCTGAAGAGCGAAGAGGAGACGGGGAATCCAATTCCCACGCAAATGACAGTCTGGTTCCTCATTCCGGGGAAGGACTCGACCAGTGTAAGCTTCACGGCGCGTCCATAAACGTTTTCGTACAGTCCATGGAAAACGACTAACTTCGATATTCGGGGAGAACCTATGTTTGGTGATCAATTCGAGAAGCTGGGAGAGCTTCTGCTCAAAAGCAGCCTGATAACTGAAAATCAGCTTTCACATGCACTCCAGGAGCAGAAAAATGTCAAGAAAAAAATCGGTGAACTGCTGCTGGATCTGGGGGCCGTATCCGAAGAGGATCTGACGAAGGTACTCAGCGAGCAGATAAACATTCCGTGCGCCGATCGCAAGGCACTGGAGTCAATCGACTCAACTTTGACCGCAATCATACCCGAGCCTTTTGCCGTCGAGCATGACGTTCTCCCCCTGCGCAGGGATGGGGACACACTCGAGGTCGCGATGGCGGACCCGGAGAATATCGCGATCGTAGATTCACTAACCAAACTCGCCGGGTGCACTATCTCACCCCTACTCGCCGGAAAAACGGGACTACGCGCCGCAATTGCCCGCAACTACGAATCACTGCGCGACTCAGGCGCCGTCGATACCGTTATGAGTGACCTTCAGTACGAAATCCGCGAAGAACAGTCGGTTGATCAAGTCGATCTTACCGCCGGCGAGTTGTCCGCGGGTGATGCGCCTATTGTCAAATTCGTAAACATCGTTCTCTCGTCGGCGATTCGCGACCGTGCCACCGATATCCATATCGAACCACGGGCCGAATCTTTGGTGGTGCGATACCGCATCGACGGGGCTCTGATAACCGCTATGACCGCTCCGATAAATTCACTTGCCGGCGTCGTGTCCCGGATCAAAGTCATGGCAAAGCTCAATATTGCCGAATCACGTCTCCCGCAGGACGGTCGGTTTTCGGTGCGTCTGACAGACCGTGCGGTTGATGTTCGTGTCTCTATCCTTCCGACGGTCACCGGTGAAAAGATCGTTTTGCGGCTACTGGACAAGGGGCTTTTCAATCTCGACCTTTCATCCCTGGGGTTCGACAAGCACGACCTTCACATTTTCCGACGCTGCATCAATCATCCGTATGGAATAATTATTATTTCCGGGCCGACCGGCAGTGGTAAATCGACCAGTCTCTATGCGGCGCTTAACGATATCAAATCCGAAGAAGATAACATCGTAACGGTGGAGGACCCGGTTGAATACCAGATGGACGGGATTGCGCAGGTTGCTACAAATGACAAAATTGATCTGACATTCGCGGCAACTCTTCGGTCTGTGTTGCGCCAGGATCCGGACAAGGTGCTCATTGGAGAAATCCGTGATCAGGAGACGGCCGACATTGCCATGAAATTCGCATTGACCGGCCACCTGGTCTTCACGACACTTCATGCGAACGACTCCGTTAGTACCATTACTCGTCTCATCGATATCGGTACGGCACCGTTTCTCGTGGGCTCTTCGGTCATACTCGTGATGGCTCAACGTCTCATCCGTGTCATTTGCGAAGAGTGTAAAGAACCGTATGCTCCGACTCCGATGGAAATAGAACTTCTCGGTCTCAATGAGGACGAATCGTCACGAACTTTCTATCACGGGGTGGGATGCTCCCACTGCAAAAACACTGGATACTATGGTCGAACCGGCATTTTCGAACTGATGCCGGTTCAGACGGACCTGCGCAAAATGATCATGAGTGGCAAAGATCAGGAAGCCCTTCGAGCACAGGCCCTGCAAAACGAGATGCGCACGTTGCGCCGAAGTGCCCTCAACAGACTTTTTGACGGAGTCACTAGTGTAAAGGAAGTACTGAAGCAAACCGTGGAGGAATTCTAGTGCCCGCATTCCAATTTACTGTTCTGGACGGCTCGGGTACTCGAACCTCGGGGGTTCGTGAAGCCGGCGCCATCGACGAACTGGTGAAGACACTTCAGCAACAGTATACGACCGTCATCTCGGTTAAACCGGCTTCCCTTGAAGGAAAACTCGCACAAGATTCATTTGAACGGCGAGTTTCGGCATTTCTCAAAAAACTCAAGGAACGGGTTCCCGGTCGGAACATAGTTTTCTTTACTCGTCAATTATCAACCATGTTCTCGGCGGGAATGACCGTCGAACGGTCACTGGCAAAACTCGGAAAGGTAGAGAAGAACAAAAATCTCAAGCGTACACTAATGCGGCTCACCCGTGATGTGCAATCGGGCAAAACACTGTCCGATGCACTCGCTGCACATCCGGGGGCGTTTGGTCCGTTGTATGTTGCGCTGGTCCGCGCCGGCGAAATGAGTGGAACCCTGGGGGAAATCCTCGACAGGCTGGCGGATCACCTGGAGCGTACCGAAGAAATGAAAGGAAAGGTAACCTCCGCCCTGACCTATCCGGTTGTCGTCCTGGGCATTCTGGCCTTGTGCGTCTACCTGCTGGTCGCGGTGGTCGCTCCGCGCTTCGACCGGGTGTACGAATCATTCGGTGCTCAACTTCCAGCCCTCACGCAGATGCTCATGACGGTTAGTCGTTTCCTCGTCAACAATTCGGTTTCCGCCTTGTTTGCCGGTGTTTTGTGTGTGGTGCTCCTTATCGGATTCGGGCTGACTGACCGGGGAGCGCTTCTTGTCGACAAAATGCAGCTCAAACTCCCTGTCGTGGGCACATTGGTCCAAAATTCGATTATGGCGCGATTCAGCCGGACTCTTGGTTTGCTGATGAGCACCAGTGTTCCCGTTCTCGACGGATTACAGTTGGTATCGAGAGTGGTAAACAATCGTATTGTCGCTTCGGCGACGCTCAGAGCGCGCGAATCGGTGCAGACGGGCCGGAGCATCCATGCTTCACTGGACGATACCGGGGTCTTCCCGGATATCCTGCTTCAGCTCACCGCCACCGGTGAAGAAACCGGGGCTTTGGACACATTGCTGATAAAGGCCGGCGAGTACTATGAAAAACTGGTAAACAGCATGATAGGCCGCATCACCTCTCTTCTCGAACCTTTGCTGATCGTTCTTCTGGGCGTTATTGTCGGGACTCTCGTGATAATCATCTATCTGCCCATATTCTATCTCGGCAATGCGATGAAACAGGGGCTGGGGTAACAGCAACGAAAAAGGCCGATCCCGCCCGGCGGGATAAGATCGTGCAACAGCTTGCGTCCCGAACGGCGCGAACGTGCGTCGGCTACGAAACCTGGGTTAATTTGAGCCGTTTCAAATCGAACTCGCTGATGTGGATGGTTATTGCCACTGCGTTACCTCCGTTGCTGGTGGAGAATCCAAAAATTTGCGAACTACTTGCCAGTACAGTCTACAAGCCGGTTCAACCGGCCATGTCGGCAATCGGACCACATAAAATCTCTATCCATTTAGATAATTTAGTAACATACAATGCCGTCATAATTACGTACTTTTCGCGATATTGATTACTGTCTTATATATATTGGATCTTGAGGTGCAATCCTGCCATTACACACTTTGCCAGGCTATCGTGAAAAGCAAACTGCCGCTTTTCCTTCCCCCGGATTCGCCTCGAAACAGAAGGAATGAATACTTGAACAACAATCATTGGGGGTTGCGGTGAACAAAATTCTTTTTCGGGCTTTATTCCTGGTGCCGATACTCCTGAGCAGCATGACGTCGGCTCAGATATACCATCTCGACATCAGACTCGAAGGCGCCGTCGGGAAAGGTGACGATCTCGAAGTACCGCGCCCCCTTACCCTATGGGTTGAATACAACAACGGCTCGTGGATGCCGGTTGCCGGCCGATCACCGGGATTGAGTGACGGCAATCATTACGGGAGGGTCATCGAGGGTACTATGGGAGAAAACGAAATCTCCCTCACCCTGGATGTCGTTGTTAATCGCACCGAATACGTACCCGGCGGCCACGGAAGATACGAAGTCACACTCACTCGCGACGAGAACGATTCACTACACGGGACTTATACCGGAACTTATGCAGGGCATAACTACGTGTGGCGATACCGAAAGATTACTCCTTCGAGCACGGTCACCGGAAGAATTGCCGGACCGATCGAGAAAGATTCCAACTGGAAATCGCTGGTTACCGGCGAACATCCACGAGTGCTTTTTCGCAAAGACGATATACCCTATCTGAAAGCGAAAGCACAGACGGCGTTCGGACAAGCAGCATTCGAGCTTATGACCGACGCGGTCGGTAACGGGATCAAGTATCAACTCACCGGAGGCACTGAATATGCCGACGAAGCCAAAGCGCAGGTAGTGGCCCTGATGGCCGATTATAACAACGGTTCGGGCTCCGGACGTTTCGGATGGGCGCCGCGATGGGAGCAGATTGTCCTTGCCTACGATCTTTGTTACGATGCCTGGTCCGAGGAGTTCCGGCGGGAAATCAGGCATTATATGACCTGGATGTCGAAAGATGTATACATAATGGCCGACGCTTGGGGTGGCGGCGAGATGGATTATGGTCTACTTGGCCATGCCGCCGTTTTGTATGAGTCACTCGCAATGGCGGGGCTTGCCATGACGGCGGATTCGGCTCCGGAACCGGCCCGACCGCCATATCCGTTCGGCGACAGCCTCGATGCTCCGATAATAGAACCATTGCCGGAATCCTTCACACCTCCCGAAGACGTCCCGCTGGTCAATCAATACTTCGGCCCGTTGCAGGAGATTCATCGTTTCAAGAACTCTTCGATGTCCGGCTATTGGATCTATGTAGACGGTCTTTTTCCGCGGGAAGGTGAAGACCCTTTTGAATCCATGGGCGGCATAAAAGCAGCGCGACCGCGACCGGGCGATATCATCACCTGCAACGGCGAGACTGATACATTTCGACTGACAAGCCCCGATCTGTTTTTCAACGACGAATTCTGCGGACTCACGCTGGACCTCACGAAAATGACCAATCGTGAATTCTTCAGTACAAGTTATATATTCGCTTACATCCGGAATGATGAAGCACGATGGGTAGAGTTCAACACCGGCGGATACAAGCATCCCGAGTGGCTCCCCTACGCTACCATGTACATCAATGGCGTAGAACGGGAAAACAACGATTTTGCCTATCTCAAACCGGGTGTATATGCCGTGATGATCGAACTTCCGATCAAATGGTGCCAACCCCATGGAAAGATTTTTACAGCATCCCGTTTTGTCGAGCCCACCGAACACCGTCGGACACTCAACATTGAGATTTTGCTCGAAAAATATGGATGGGATATCGAAAACTGGGAGGCGCTCAAAGAACGGTGGCAAACGGATCATTCGGACCAGTATTTGAACGAGCTGTTCTACCGTGGACGAGCCAATATGCGGTGGTACATACGGGATGCGATCGAACAATCCGGGCACTTTCCCCGTCTGTATTCCTGGAAAGGCATCGACATTATGGCGGTAAGATATGTCTCGCTCTTTGAAAGGATGATGGGTGAGCCGCTCAACCCACTGATCGACTGGAAAGCGGGAGCTGTCAAACAGCTTCTCACAAACGATGAGGTCGACGGATCTATTTCAAACATGAATACATTTTTCGCCCCCTTGTACCCAATACTGCCGGACAATCTGAAAGCCGGTGTTCTGGATGTGTGGAATGACAAGGCGGGAGTGACTGATGAAAGTAACCCGACAGAGGTCCTGAACGCTCCCTATCCAATCACCGTCAGTCATGCGTTCGTGAACTACCCGTTGCAGGGTGTTTCCGTTCAGGACGGCAAAACCCGACGACCGGCGGTTTCGAAACAAGCGGTTCCGACTGCCGTAGCGTCAACTGGATCGAATCGTATTCGCGTGACGGTTTCGGGCGTTGGGGCGGGACTTCCCGTTTCATTTACCATCAGAGATTTACGGGGAGTGACGGTCGCGCACGGGACAAAACAGGCGTCCGCGTCCGGCATGCTCACCTGCACCTTCGATAGAGTATCGGCTGGAGGGATTTACCTGGTTACGGCATCGGTGGCCGATGGGGCCGTGCTCAAGCAAAGAATTGTGCTGCGATAAAATACACTATTTCGGTTGGACCGTAATTGGAGAGTTCATGATGAAATCACTTTCACGAATACCCGGACATGCGGCGATTGCACTGACACTGTTCGCCGTTTTATTGTGCCGTGTTTCTTCGGCAAAAGATCTTACCTGGGAAAATGTCGGGTATGGCGGCGGAGGGAAATTTTTGCTGGTAGAGGCCGATCCGACAAATCCCGAGCGCATTTTTGTCGGCTCCGACTCGGCCGGATTGTGGATTACTGAAAACGCGGGGAAACACTTTCGGTACGCCACCGGTTCCTGGGCGGCCGCACACTGCCGTGACATAGCGGTCGATCCCGGCAACCCCGATCACCTGTATCTCGCCGCCGCGGGCGGTGTTTTTCGATCGAAGGACGGTGGATGGAACTGGGAGCATCTCGGATCCTTTCCATTTGCCGCCACAATTGAAATCGCGGGTTTTCAGAATGATGAGCCGGTTCTATATGTCGGGACGGGTTTCACGCCCGAAAATGGAACTGGTATCGGCGAAGGGAAATTCCATCGCTACAATTATGACGGGCAAAAATCCTGGGAGGTATTTACTGTTCCCGGGCTTGGCTCGGGAAGCATTTGTGACCTGGTATATGACGGCTCAAACCATGCACATGTCTGGCTGAGTACTTCAATCGGGGTTTTCGGATCATCCGACGGTGGTGAAACATGGCAGGCAATGAACGCCGGATTACCCACAACCGCGTCGACCAGGGGTATGATTGTCGATGATGCCGATTTTTCGAGAAAAATTGTTGTGGAAGCCCAAACCGGCGTTTACAGTTGGAATGAGGAAAACGGCGAATGGGGGGCGATTACCGGCGAATCCTTTCCGCGGCTTTCAGAATCGACCGAATACACGGCAGTGGTGGACTACGCCACGAAATCGGGAAAGCCGTGGGGCCGGGCACTTCTAGTAGGCAGCACCGATCCGGCCATTGGAGTTGTGTATACCGGCGATGCGGGCTCGACGTGGGAATTGCGCAATGCGAATCTTACCAGTACGGTTGCGGGATGGGTATCACGGCCTGAAAATATGGTGACCACACATACTCACAGCTTAACGATAACGGCCGGGGAAGAGATCTGGGCCGGAGGTTATGGGGCACTATATTCGTCAAGTGGGCTCACCGCCCCATGGTATCAATGGTTCCAGAAGACCTCACGAGCGACAGCGAACGGGCTCTGGGAAAACAAAGGTCTGGTGAATGCAGTCATCCGTGAGATCACCATCAGCCGGTTTGACCCCGACAAACGATACATCTGTGATGCGCATAATGCATTCTGGCAGTGGGAGACGGTTCCAGCGGCAGGTTGGAAACAAAGAATTGCCCAAAACGAAAAAATCAATGCCGAAGACGCTTTTTTCGCACGGGTCAATCCTTATCACTATGTTGTAAAAGGCCGTATGCTTCTGGTTAGCGTATCCGAAGGCAGACTCAATCAGTCGGGCAAGGGTAGTTACTGGCGCTATGATCCCTACGCAAGCGGACATATGCATGTTCGTCACACCTGGGACAGCCTCGATGCTATTGATCTTGCCTTCTGCTCGGATAAGCGGCAAGCGTTCTGGGCGCTTCGCGGCGAAATGACGGGCCTGTACCGTGGTAACGAGCATGTATACCCAATGTCCAAACGGCGATCAATTGAGAGTAATCCTGAAACCCAGAGATATCTGCCAACCTACACTTCGATGAATTTTCCGAGCGCCGACATTGCACGGATTCGAGCCCATCCTTCCAATTCAAAGGTTCTCTTCCTCGGCATAGGCGGAGATTCCGACAGTATCGGTTTGTGGAGAGGAGAAGAGAACGGCTACAATTGGTCATACACACATGAAATCTCCGGTGATATCTGCCGTTCGATCGATTTCAGCCCCACCAACCCGGACAGCGTTTACGCGACAATTGGCGCCAAGGGGCTGTTCTGTTCGCCCGATGGAGGTGAAACGTGGACACACATGCTCGCTCCCGGCGGAGCGGGCGCGATACATGCCGTGGCGGTGGATCAGAGACTCGGCACAATCTATTCGGCTTCCTCGACTCCCATGGACCTCTCTGAACAGGTGCTTGATCCCGCTAACGCGCCCTGGATCAAATACTCAAAAGACGGTGGCGCATCCTGGACGGATTTCCCGTATGTACCCGCTCCGGTTGCACACCAGATGACGGTCCATTCAGACGAGGAGAACGTGGAACTCTATATGGTAAGCAAAGGAAGCGGCGTCTGGCACGCTTCGTTCACCGACGGCGCGGTTGGGGTTGAGGACATGATTACGAAAGATCGGGGACCATCATCTCGCCCGCGCATCATGCACGGCGCCGCCGGAGTTCGCAGGCTGGTTATCCCGGATGAAACCGGTTTAGTGGCCGGAGTTTCGCTGTATTCGCTGAACGGCTCTCGCATAGTCGAATCATTGCCCCTTGAAAGGCACGACAATCGGGTGGAATCGAGCATGCCGGACCTTTCGAGAGGACTATATGTCGCTCGGGTTCGCGGAGGATACTCGTGGAGTTTCCGTTTTACAGTCAAGTAGTGCCCGGTCCGAAATAGGAGTTGCATACGCAGAGTTTGAGTTGATGAAGAGGCCCAGGCCCCGACGCAGCCCCGCCTGTTCGTCCTGAGCCTGTCGAAAGACCCAGACCCAACAAAATAACTTCACATTTTTCGCTTGCTCTTGTTTGCGGATATCTTTGGTTCGACACGCTCTCCACATCGCGCTGCATCTCTTGAGCATAGCGCCGTTGCTATGGTTCTGCGAGATGCGCCTCGATATCCAGAAAAATAGCCGCGCGAGAAACAACAAATCTATTGAATCGCTTTTGTGGGGCTGGAGAGCTCCGGGTCTCTGATCAGAAAAGATCCTCCAAGCAGTGCGTTCAGCGCAAGTTCCTCGCCGGTTTCTTTCGCTCCCGAAAGGCTCAACCGCGGGAGATCGGTTTTTGTGAGAAAGAAAGGCCTTGGAAGGGGCTTTTTAGCCAGACCGTCTAAATTCGGCTACGATTCGGAAATACTGCCATGGGAATCGGTGAAAATGGGTAATTGGCTTTTCGAGGATTGGCAGAGAAACAAGTTCACGGTAGTGTTTTTCTTGTATCTACCTGCTTATGGTGCTAAACGCTATTGGTTATGGCAATAGATCCTTTCCGGACGTATATTTAGTGTCCGTCCGAAAAGTCCTGTTTTCGCTCGGATTGATGAAGCCAACCGGCGATTTCAGCCTAAAACGGGCGCTTCGACAGGCTCAGCGTCCGTTTTAGGGACTTTTCGGACAAGCACTATTTAGTGTAGACACTCAAAAACAACTATCAAGGACCTTAACATGAGAGCGCCACGATCGGCAGCGGCAAACATTGTACTGCGTGACAAAAAAGCCACAGCCATGCTCTACGCGATTGCCCGCGAGGGTCGAAGCGGAGACATTGAGGTTGCCGGGAAAAAGTTTTGTGTCGAGCCTGTCGGAGAGTACATCAGCCGGTTGGCGGCAAAGAAACGAAAGAATAAAAGTTGAATATCGCTTTTCCCGCGATTATACTTTTTCTGATTCTGCTCCCCGGCATCCTCTGCAAATACTTCTACCAAAAAGGCGACTGGACAAGCCCGGTTGCCATTGGCCCCATTCAGAACGAAATAGTCTCTGGAACCCTTTTTTCGCTTTTCTTGCACGCCGTTTTTCTTTTTGCACTGTCCCTGTTCGGACAAAGAGTTGACTACGCCTCATTATTGCATATTCTTTCCGGCAAATTGCCCGACGATCTGCAATCGATAGTCGATTTTCCATTTCGCATAACGTGGTACTTCATTGGCTCTTCAATTATTGGCGCTGGTATAGGCTTTATTGCACATAAGATCGTAAGGTTTTTTTATCTGGACTGGCGCATAGATGCATTGAAATTCAAAAATGAATGGTTCTATTTGCTTCGAGGAGAACAGAGCATAATCGATAGCATAAAGTCTGAAGTCAATAGTGTAAAGTCTGAAAAGGTATCTCCTTTCGAATACTCACGTGAAGAATTGCGAGGGGTAGAAACCGGTACTGTTATTGTTTCTGCGGTTGTGAACCAAGGAAGTACATGCTATTTGTATACTGGAACCGTGCAGGATTTTTTCTTCGGCTTGCATGGCCATCTGGATAGGATTGTTCTTGTAGAAGCAAGCCGAAGGCTACTCGAAGCAGATAAGGAACAGCAGAATGACGAACAACAGTATACTGAGCAACAAAACGATGAAACCCGACATACGAGAGGGTATAATCCTGCCAGGGATCCACGATACTATTCATTAGATGCGGAATACCTGGTATTAAGGGCTGAGAGTATCACTACTTTAACCGTTTATACATACCGCTTCGAATCCTCATAACCGCCTAACCCAGGTTTCGCAACCAACTCACGGTCCCGCCTGGCGGGACTCAAGGTATCTCCACGGATACCCCTGCGCTTTTTCTAAGTCGCTCTCGCACAACATCTTACGCATACTGCTCGTTCTCGGCTACGAAACCTGGCCTAACCTTCCCGCAGAAAGTCCAGTTTCTCCACCGCCTCTTTCTGCTCCGAACTCAAGTTTTTGGGAACGTGGATTTCTATGCGCACCAGTACGTCACCGGTTTCGGAAGAATCGGGCCGCTGGAGTCCCTTCCCCTTGATACGCAGTGATGTCCCGGACCCGGTGCCGGCGGGGATTGTTAGATTTACCGTTTGCCCTGAAGGAAGCGTTACACGCTTCTTGCCCCCCAGGACCGCTGTGGGAATATCGATAAAAAGAGTGTGATACAGATTACCGGCTTCTTCTTTGAAATGCGGATGCTTGTCAACCCGGATGGTAACGATCAGATCTCCTCGTTCTCCGCCGGTGGGGCTCTGTGCTCCCTGGCTTTTGAGCCGAAGTTTCTGTCCGCTCGGTGTACCCGGGGCTATTCTGATCCGAAGTTTCCTGGAGTCGACCGCCACCAGACGTTCGGTTCCCTTGAGAGCCTCCTCCAGAGACACATGAAGTTCGGCTTCATAGTCGCCGCCCTTCCGGGGCGCCCTTCGAGTTCCGGCACGGCCACCGGCAGAGGCGAAATGCCCTCCCCCGAAAAAGCTTTCAAAAAAGTCGGAAAACCCTCCTGTGTTACGGAAAATGTCTTCGGCATCAGCCGAGTAACTATAATAACTATCTTCGCCCGCATAGGAACGTCCACGACGATTGAACCAGTCACCGTAGTTACCGGCGCCTGTCTGTCCTTGACTGTAAGACTGGTAGTCGGAGCCGAGTTGATCATACTTCTTACGCTTTTCCGGATCCCCGAGAACTTCATGCGCCTCGGTGATTTCCTTGAACTTGTCTTCCGCCTGCTTGTTCCCCGGATTCTTGTCGGGATGGTACTTGACGGCAAGTTTTCGGTATGTTTTACGAATGTCGTCCTGAGAGGCATTTCTCTCTACCCCGAGAACCTTGTAATAGTCCTTGAAATCCATATCTACTCTCTCGAATCCTCGTTGAGTGATCTGTTGTCCGCAACAGCACGCATGAACGTAAAATACGATCAGACGGAGTTAGCGAAGTGGATTCATTCAAACGGGCGAATTTACCCTTACGCATAATGCTCGCTCTCGACTGCGAAACTTGGGCTAGCCTTCTTTCAGGATTGACGGTTTTTCGGTAAAATCGCCAAATAGAAGATAAATTCGCTGAAAAGTCACGCGCATCTTTTCTACAAGAGATACTGCTTTCTCAAGATCTCTGTTCTCTACTGCCTGAAGCAGCTCGTTCGAGGTATCGTTCAGTACCTGAAGGCGTTTTGAGTATACATCCATATCAGCCGAATCAAGACTGCTGGTCTCAGGTCTTACCCGTACGACAACTACCCCCAGCACCGTCCGTTGCGCGGATTCTACGAGATTGCGGAGAGTATCCAGATCCAGTTGTGCGGTGTCGAGATCCGCCGCACGCACGCTATCGGTCGCGCCCGTCACCATTTTGTACATCACCGAAACCGTATCGTGCAGGGGCTCGAGCATATCGAGAACGTAGGTCATGCCCTGTCGCCTGCGTGCCGTTATCATGATGTCTTTCACCTGCTCCAGGGTTTCATGCGCTTCCTGAAGTGTCCCCGCGCGGGCCTGAGACTGCGCCGTCTGAAAAAGGGAATCAACTGTGGCTGTCACATCCATGGTGCTCTCTTCATCCTCGAAAAATCGGTCAAACCGAGGACGGCATTCCCGCCAGGCATCTATAGTTGCATTCATCGTATTCGAGAACTGCTCAGCATTCCCCTTTTGCGAATACCAGAGCGCGGGTATAAACTTCTCATCGACAGATGCCATGCATTTTTTCACTTCAAAAGGAGCCTCGGTATAGATCCAGTCACACCCAGATACCAGAACAAGTGCAATAACCGCGATACCACCTCTCTTGAAGAATACCTGACTTCTTTGCTGAACGACGGGAGTCGCGGAATGTCTTACGCGGGGACTCATCCAAACCTCCAAACTGCATATAGTGTATCGGAATTCCGTCACATCGGCCGGATAGAAGCATAAATGCAAATTTTATTCCTTTTTCCGGTTCACCGCCCGTTCCGCCATGCATCAGATCCTTTGTCCGACCAATTCGGACTTTCCTGGTTTGCGTATCAACACGGAATTTGCACTGCTTGATCTCTCTAGTGGGGCATAGTTTTTGCAGTGTTCCAAATCACTGCACTTTTCTCGAACTATTCGGCCAAATGAACAATCCCAGCCCAGAAAGGGGATACATATGACAATCGATATCGCGCAATACCTGAAAGAAGAAGCTGAAACGCTCCTGTCGCACACCTCAAATACAATTGATTCCGACCTTCTGCATCTTCCCGGACCGGATTTTGTCGATCGCGTTATCGCACAGTCGGATCGCTCCGCCGCTGTATTGAGAAATCTGCAGAGCATGTTCAATACCGGGCGTCTCGCCGGAACCGGCTATCTTACCATTCTGCCGGTCGATCAGGGAATAGAACATTCGGCGGGATCGGCATTTGCACCGAATCCTATATATTTTGACCCGGACAGCATATGTCGCCTCGCGGTTGATGCCGAATGCAACGCAGTGGCATCGACACTAGGCGTACTTGGGATGGTTTGCCGCAAGTATGCTCATCGGATACCGTTCATTGCCAAGATCAACCACAACGAATTGCTGAGCTATCCCAATTCCCATGATCAGACCATTTTCGGCTCGGTGGATCAAGCATTCGATATGGGTGCGGTGGGAATTGGCGCGACGATTTATTTTGGATCTCAGGAGTCACGCGCGCAGATACAAGAAATCTCCGCGGCATTCGAGCATGCCCATGAGCTTGGGCTGTTTACCGTATTATGGTGTTATGTCCGCAATCCGGAGTTCAAAGTCAAAGGAGAAAATTACGAGACGGCGGCGGATCTTACCGGCCAGGCAAATCATCTCGGGGTTACGATTCATGCCGACATTATCAAGCAGAAACTCCCGACAACCAACAACGGGTATGGCGCCGTGAATTTCGGGAAAACTCATCCGGCCGTATACGAAAAACTTACCTCCGACAATCCGATCGACCTCACTCGCTACCAGGTTGCCAACTCATATATGGGACGAGCGGGACTGGTCAGCTCCGGCGGAAAATCGGGCGAAAACGATATCGCGCAGGCGGTACGAAGTGCGGTTATCAATAAACGGGCCGGTGGCATGGGAATGATTGTCGGGCGAAAATCATTTCAGCGCCCCATGGATGAAGGGGTAGAGATTTTCAATGCGATTCAGGATGTGTACCTTGACAAGAGCGTCACCGTAGCATAGGCTCGGAGTGAACTATGTTTCCAATTCATGACGACAACCCTACACTGGGCAGTCCATATGTAACGTATTTTCTGATCGCGTTAAATGCGGCGGTATGGGTTTTCGTTCAAGGACTGGGGACGCAACCGGCACTGGCAAGGTCGGTCTGTGAACTCGGGCTTATTCCCGGAGAACTCCTCGGCACGGCCGCCGCCGGAACGGAAGTGCAGTTGTCGCGTAATCTGAGTTGTGTGATCGACTCTTCTCCAAGTTGGATTACACCGTTCTCATCGATGTTTCTTCACGGCGGATGGTTCCACCTGATCGGCAACATGTGGTTTCTGTTTGTGTTCGGGAACAATGTTGAGGATTCAATGGGATCATTTCGATTCGTACTTTTCTATCTCCTGTGCGGTTTGGCCGCCGCGGCCGCTCAGATGATCTCGGCCCCGGGCAGTACCGTTCCTATGGTGGGGGCATCGGGGGCAATCGGCGGGGTGATGGGAGCGTATGCGGTGACGTATCCGAAAGTACGTGTGCACATGCTGATAATACTCGGTTTCTTCATTACCCGGGTTGCGGTTCCGGCTTATTTCATGCTGGGATACTGGTTTATCATTCAGTTGCTGGGAACCATACCAACCCTGAGTGGCAAATCAAGCGGCGTTGCGTTCTGGGCTCACATTGGTGGGTTCCTTGCAGGTATTGGACTCATTTATATTTTCCGTAACCGGAAAAGAATCCAGAAACACGACCGGATGGTCTTTCGGTATTGAACGCGGGACAAATTGTCGAAAGGAATACATGTTTGCAATAATCGTAGGGCTCCTTGTCCTCGGCATTCTGATACTCGTTCATGAATTGGGGCATTTCCTTGTTGCCAAAGCCGAAGGCATTCGAGTACTGGCTTTCTCGATAGGTTTCGGCCCCGTACTATTCTCACGCCAAAAGGGAGAAACCGAATACCGGGTAAGTTCAATACCGTTCGGCGGATATGTCAAAATGGAAGGGGAGGATCCCGAAGAAGAAACGAACGATCCCCGCGCATTTTCCTCCCAACCTATTTGGCAACGGGCACTCGTTGCTTTCGCTGGGCCGTTTTCCAACTACCTTTTCTCATTTATTCTTCTCGGCGCCGCGTTCCTCATCGGAGTCGAAGAACCTCTCTACACCAACAACCTGACCATAGGCGACGTGGCAAAGAATTCTCCAGCATCAGAAGCTGGAATCATGATGGGTGACAGTATTGTCGCAATGGGCGGTGAAGAAGTATCTACGTGGAATGAAGTACAAAACCAACTTGCTCGACAAAAGCGTGAATATACGATGACCATACGGCGTGACGGATCCCGCCGCCAGGTCGTTCTGAATATGTCGGTGGACGACGACAATCAGCTACCGGATCCACTTGCCGGTCTGCGTCCACCGCTTGCCCCGGTCATTGGACAAGTCGTTGAGGGAGATCCGGCCGATGATGCAGGCATACGGAAGGGCGACAGCATCGTGGCATACAATGGGGACCCGATCTATTCCTGGTATCAATTTGCCGAAAAGATATCCAACCATCCCGACACCACCGGTCCGGCCAGACTGCGTATTGCAAGAAATGATTCAATTCTCCAGATCACCGTAGAGCCGGAGTATGACTCTACCGAGAAAAGATACCTCATGGGTATAGCCGCGGCACCGCCTTCGACGCGAACCGTTCACTACAGTTTCGGGCCCGCGGTGGCGAGGGCATTCAGCAAGTCGGGAGAGTACGCAACGCTTATATTCACCGTCCTCGGACGCCTTTTCACGCAAGACATTCCGACAAACCAACTGGCCGGCCCGGTTGGAATAATACAAATGAGCGGAGCCGCGGCAGGCGGCGGCCTCTCGACTCTTTTCATGTTCGCCGCCCTGATCGGTATCAATCTCGCCGTGCTCAACCTGCTCCCCCTCGTAATCACCGACGGCGGACAAATAGTATTCCTGGCGATCGAGGGGATTCGAGGAAAACCGGTAAATGCGAAAACACGAGCGGTTATCAATCAAATTGCGGTGTTTCTGTTCATTGCACTGTTTCTGTATGTTACGTTCAATGACATTCAGCGAATTGGGTCGATGTTCGGGAGGTAGTGGATACTTCTATAACCCAAGTTTCGCAGCCGACTAACGGTTCCTCCCTCCGTGCGGGATAGGCAATCTCGCACAGAATTCCGCTTCCTTCAGATAATTGCAGCTAGCCCAAGTTTCGCAGTCGAGAGCGAGCATTATGCGTAAGATGTTGTGCGAG
>CAYFVL010000031.1:0-30564 GCA_964346405.1 uncultured Fibrobacterota bacterium | reverse complement strand
ATTGACTTAGAAAAAGCGCATGGGTACCCGGGGAGATACCTTGAGTCCCGCCCGGGGGGACCCGTGAGTTGATTGCGAAACTTGGGTTAGTGCGGCGTGGCGGGAATACCTGATTTCGTTCAGGCGTCCAGATCCTCAACCGAATCGAGAACACGAAGTACCTGATCTATGTGCAGGAGATTGAGAATTGGACGTATGTACTCGTTTGGCTCAATTATGCACAATTCACCATCGCCCTCTTTGAGTTCCCGATGGCATCTAATCAGGACCGCAACCGCACCACTATAGATATACGACATTCCACTGAACCCAACTGCAATGTGCCGTTTGCCCTGTTTCATGTATCCCTCTACAAGATACCCCAATTCGGTCAGGTCCGACACCACATTCAGTTCGTCATGAATTCGGATTACCTGGAAAATACCTCTTTTACCAATCTCGAAATTCAACTCACACCTCCCGTGTCCGATAGCCGGGTCTCACAGTCGAGAGATCAAGGATGCGTTTTGCCCGAACGCCGGTCCCAGAGTAGAATCTCGGCAAGCACAAATACCGCCAGCAAAACCCAGAGCAGATCAAATCGACGTGGACGGTTCAGTTTCCGGGCAAATTCGAGAAACCCCCCTGCACGAAGTACTCGCACCATACGCGTGTTTCTCTCACCCGGATCGGGCACCGCGTAAGCCACATTTGACTCCATCGGATCGAATCCAACGGTAATTCCATAGGCAGGCGCCCCTTCCGGACGAATAGTATAGTGACCGGGTGTTTCGAGGCGGACATGCATCTGAGAATGCCAACGGTCCACCAGATCGCCAACTGCATTATATACGGACGCGGTTGTTCTTCTCCCGTGAAACGGGTTGGGATACCAGTTTCCCGCAATCCATTGTCGGCCACCCTTTCCTACCGCGGCAACACCATAGCGAATAAGTCTATCCAGCATCGGGACGTAGAAACCGGTTTCCGCAAGAGTATTGGCTTCGCCTATGCCCAATGGGGTGGCGAACAGTATCCAGACATGACCGTTCTCATCGGTGGTCTTGGTCACGAGTGGAATTCGAGTTCCCGAATATAGCAGAGGATCACCGGGAAGCGGACGTACATATTCATATACCGAAACGTCTTTATCAAAAGTCCTCGGGAATCCCTTCCAAAGGGAAGATACAGTATCGGGAAGAACCGGATGTAATGGTGTCTCCGACCGTTCAATACGCGGTGAATGACTACCGAGCCGACGAAGGACATTTTCAGTCACCGAAAACGCGACCGGATCGATAACCGGCGAGAAAAGTATAGCTTTGGAATCAAATACGCTGCCGCTTGTCAGCGCCTGAAGTCCTCCGGCAAAATCTGGAACACTTCCGATCACCACCACATCGGCGGAATCCACGTCGTCGTAAGTTACCGTCGAAGGGGTCCGAACTACCAGCCGACGTTTATCTTCCGACAAAGCTCCCAAGGCAGCCGAAACCGCTACTGTGTTTTCCGGTTCGGAGACCAACAGGATTCGGATCTTTTCATCTACATTAGCCGCAAAGTAGCTTCGATTATCGAACTGCATTGGATCGTTTCTTCCCAGCAGAACGACCCCTTCCCGGCCGGATAACCCCGAACTAATTTCGATATCCGTCAGAGCGGAATCATCAATCTGAGCGGAAACCCGGGAATGCCCGACCCTCATCCCATTTATCTCAACAGTCAACTCCGTTTCCGGCAGGGCTTTCCCGTATGACCGTATCTTCGCGCCGATTATCGCGGGATCGTCTTCACCCGGTTTTGCTGAAAGTGAATAGTTATGGGCCGCGGGATCGCCAAGCGGAACGAGCAACAAAGGGAAGCCGAGCGTATCACCCGACATTATGCTGTCGACTCCCGAAGCTACAGCGCGCTGAAAGTCACTGAATATCGTGAGCGTGAGTCGACCTTTTTCATTCGACAGGGCCGTTTCATTATGGAAGAAATCCCGCATTCTCGATATCGAAGGTTTTCCATGGCGTACCGACAATGGTCCGTCCGAGGTAACCTCCTCAAATGGAAGGAATTCCTCGCTTTCATCATCGAACAACAACAACCGATACGAAGATGGAAGTATCGAGTCGAGTGTCCGCGCGAATCCGTCGGCGACATCTATAAGTCGTTCCCCGTTGTCTTTGCGGTACTCCATGCTCGGAGTTTGGTCTATCCACAGATAGTGAGTGGCTTTCGGATCACGAAATACATTGAATGGATCCGCATCGTCGTACGGTTGAGCAAACAAAATGATCAGGACCGCGAATATACCCATGCGCGTCAACAATAGCAAGATTTGACGAAGCCGTCTTCGGCTGCTGGTTCGCACCGCCGAGGTTTGAAAGAATTGCAATGACGAGAAAAGCACACGCTTTGTTCGGCGCCGGCTCAGCAAATGAATAATCAGCGGAATCGCAACAATTCCGAGTGCCCGGAGATACAACGGATGGTAAAAGGACAGGCCGTTCACTGCATCCTCCTGCGCTTCTCGAAAACGCGATGCAACGCATTGATGAAAGGTAAATCGGTGGTTATGGTAATGTAATCCACGGCCAACTCACGGCAGGCTCGTTCAATGTGATCCGCATGGATCCTGAACCCCTCGAGATAGGCTTCGGCCGCGGTCCGTCCGTCAAGCATCAACTCATGTCCATTTTCGATATCGCGAATTTTCATTGGTGAATCGCTTGAGAAGGACATCTCAAATGGATCAAGAATCCTTACGACCACAACATCCTGTTTCTTGAAACGCAAATGATGAAGACCCTGTATTACCGAATCGGCGTCATCGAACAGATCCGAAATGATTACACTCAGCCCCCGTTTCCTTATGGTACGTGCAACCGTATTTACCGCACTACCACATCGGGTTCTGTTTCCCGATTCCAGATTTTCCAGGACTGACAAAATCGTTTTCAACTGTACATTGGTAGATCGTGGCGGAAGAGAAATGTCAACTTCGTCGTCGAATGTCGCGATGCCGACGGCATCCCTTTGACGAATCAGAATCCAGGCAAGTGAGGCTGCCAGTGTTCGCGCGTAGTCGAGCTTCGCAAGTCCACCTGTATATTTAAAATCCATGGAGGCGCTTTTATCGACCAGTATGCGGGCATATAGATTAGTCTCATCCTCGAATAGACGCACAACGGCTTTGTCGGTCCTGGCATACTTTCGCCAGTCGATTCCCCGAACACTTTCCCCCTGTTGATACGGACGGTACTCGAGAAACTCGGCCGAAAATCCATGATAAGGACTTCGATGCAGTCCCGCAATCATACCTTCGACAATAAGCTTGGCCCGGAGATTGAGATTACGAATGGGAGCTAAATGCTCTGGTTTCAAAAAAGATACGTTAGAGCTGCGAGACATCAGTCTCCCTTCTCAAGGGGATTGCGATTACAGAAATCGGGAAACGGGACGGTATCGGTAATCATTTCGTCGCCGGACACTATTTCCCGGTAACCGTGACCGCGTCGACTCGTTCGGTTCGCGACTGCCTGATTTCGTCGGCAATCCTTTGTTTCAAATCGTCAATTCCTTCTTTTTCCACGGCAGAGACAAACGCGGGATTTCCGTAGTCGATAGCGATTTTCTTGCGCTCAAAGGCATCCGGAAGCAGATCCGATTTATTCAGCACCATCATCCGCGGAACATCGTGTGCACCCAAATCGTCCAGCACATCGGTAACGGTACTGAGCTGCTGACTCAGCCACGCGCTTGACGCATCCATGACAATGAGCAGGAGATCGGCATCGGTTACAACCTCCAGGGTCGAACGAAAGGAGGCTACCAAATGGTGTGGAAGCTTTCGTATGAATCCAACCGTATCCGAAATTACCACCGATCCGACCTCGGGCAGGAATGTTCGACGAGTGGAGGTCTCGAGCGTGGCAAAAAGTTTGTTCTCAACGAGCACATCGGCCCCGGACAATGCATTCAGAAGGGATGATTTCCCTACATTCGTGTATCCCACCAGTGCGATATTGAATTCATTGCGGCGACGCTTCCGTTGCGTGTCGCGGGACTTTTCGACCTTTTTCAATTTCGCACGCAGATCCGAGATTTTTTTCTGCACCAGACGACGGTCCACCTCCAACTGTTTTTCACCGGGTCCGCGAGTTCCGATACCACCGACCTGTTGAGAGAAATGTGTCCAGGCGTGAGTCAGTCGTGGATAGAGAGTACGAAGCTGCGCCAGCTCTACCTGTATGCGCGCTTCATTGGTACGAGCGTGCAGAGCAAAAATGTCGAGAATAAGCTGGCTTCGGTCGATCACTTTACCGCTCGTTTTCTGCTCGATGGTGCGGATCTGGCCGGGCGACAACTCGGCATCGATTACCAAAGAGGTGCATTTCTGCTCACGCATCATCCCCCGGATTTCGGCAAGCTTTCCCTTTCCGATATAGGTCGAGGCTTCCGGTTTATCACGTTTCTGTATCACGACTTCGACCACATCCGCTCCGGCTGTTTTGCAGAGCATGATCATTTCCTGAATGTCTTCTTCGAATAGTATCGGATTATCGGCGGAAGTCTGAAGACCAACCAGTACTACTCGTTCGTTTGGTTTTGGGTAGGTGATCTCGAACATAGTTGTGCTATACAATCTCCTTACAGAGTAACGTCGCCGACAATGAGTGATACCCCTTTTGCCTTCTGCCCTGGGGTCAATGTCAGTATTTCGGCGCCATTTTCCGATACCGCAATTGTGTGCTCATACTGAGCGGAGAGAGACCCGTCGGCGGTGCGTACCGTCCAACCGTCACGGCGATCCGTAACTACTTTCCAGTCTCCCTTGTTCACCATCGGCTCAATTGTGAATGTCATTCCCGGCTCAAGGATTACGTTTTCGCAATCCGGGGTCACATGATGATATACGGTAAAGTGTTCGTGAAATTTAGTCCCCACGCCATGTCCGGTATATTGATGCACCACCGAGCATTCATTTTCGTTCACATACGGCTCAATTGCAGCGGCAATCGCTGAAAGAGGAACTCCCGGCTTTACCGCATCTATGCCGCACATGAGCGCACGGGCCGTAATCAGAACCAGTTTTTTAGTTTCAGGATCAACCTCCCCGATCATGAAAGTCTCGGAAGAATCCGCAAAAAAACCATCCACAATGGTGGTAAGGTCGACATTAATAATATCCCCATCACTCAAGACCTGTTTTGGAGAAGGTATCCCGTGGCAAACCACATTGTTTATGGAGGTACAGATGGACTTCGGATAGCCGCGATACCCAAGGCATGCCGGAGTATGCCCGTGATCCAGCGTGTACTCGTGAACCAGTTTGTCGAGAGCTTCAGTAGTCACCCCGGCAGTCACATGTGGACGAATGAAATCCATTAGTTCACCGTTGAACATTCCCGCGCGCCGCATCCCTTCGATTTGCTCCGGAGATTTCACATAAGGCGATGTTTGGCGACCTCCGCCCAAAGATTTCGGCTGATCGTCCTCACGATTCATATGGCATTTTTTGTATTTTTTACCGCTACCGCACCAGCATGGGTTATTTCTTCCAACCATCCACACCACCCCGTTCTGGAAAACCAATCGAATCCGGCCGGATCCAATTGTACTTTACCCGGTTCGTTCGCATAGCCGACTCACTTCCCCGCCCTTTTGTTTATCTACAGATCGGGCGAAGACCGACACGATCATATAAATTGGCCTTGTCGCGATAAACCCCACACACTTCAAAAGTTAAAATACTTGCCCGCGGACACAGTACGCAGCTCGAGCTCTTTAGCCCAGGTTTCGCAATCGACTCACGGCATTCTGCGAAACCTGGGCTAGAATTACGGGCAAAACCGCTGCAGCACATACTATTTTGAGGTGTATTAAAGGTTCTATAGAATCGGTCCATGCGAAAACAATCGATCGCGTATCCGAATTACCCGACAACGAAACGATGTGCCTACCCGTATGAACGCTTGGTACAAACTACGAAGACCATTGGTATTAGCGTCCAAATCCCCACGCCGCCGGGAACTGCTGGAACGCATGGGACTTGAATTCGAAGTTGCCGTCCCCGATATTGGTGATGAAAATGATTACATCGACCCTACTGATCTTGGTGCATCGTTGCAGAAACTGGCACAAAAAAAGGCCGATCAGGTGGCGGAATCCTATCCAAATGCGTTTGTTCTCGGCGGAGATACTATCGTGTGCCTGGAAGGCGTAATAATGGGAAAGCCGGTTTCACGCCGAAATGCCTTCGATATGCTCAAATCTCTCTCCGGCCGGTTTCATGAAGTAATCAGCGGAATAGGTTTAATCTGCCGAGCCGATGCATTCAGTCAGTCGAGTACTGCCTGCACCAGAGTGCGGTTCCGTCGCATTTCGGACGACGAAGTAAATCGGTATCTGGATTTCAATGAGTATACAGACAAGGCGGGGGCATATGGTATTCAGGGAAAAGCACTTACGTTTGTCGAGAGCATAGAAGGATGCTATTATAATGTTGTCGGTCTACCGGTCACCAAAACGATCGAACTCCTGGAGAAGGCCGCCTGTTAGCCCAGAAAACGGGCACTTCGACCTTTCGTCCCGCCCTGCGGGATCAATGCGACACCACGCTCGGTGTCCGTTTGGGGGTCTTGATCGCACAGGTTCACCTCATCCCTCCGGGCGGGACGAAGGGGCGCCCTGTTCTTTTCCGGGCCAGACGGGTTGTATAATTTGAGGGGATTTACACCGCTCTGATGAAATGTCGGATATGTCGTCCCGAACATGGGACCGAAATGATCCATGGTCATGTGAAGCCACCGCCGACTCAGGTGTCGGTTATACACAGGTTGCTGAAAGGATAAACGCAATGTCGGATACACCGGAGAATTTCCCACCTCAATCTGAGGGAAACAAACACGAAACCGTCGGTGAGACTATCCGCAAGGAGCGAGTGACCCGACGAATCGCAATTGAGACGGTCGCCAGAGACCTGAAACTCAATGCTTCGTACATAAAAGCACTGGAATCGGGAAATTATGATGACCTTCCCGCGGATCCGTACGTACGAGTGTACCTGAAGTCCATTGCCGGCTATCTAATGCTTGATCCCGAAGATATACTACGACGTTTCTACAACGAGCGCGGACTTCCGCCGGCCGATTACGAAAGCGAACGCGCCACCAGGATCAACATTTCGGTGAAGGGTATAAAAGAACCCGCGAAATTCAGCAGATCCATGATCTTTCTCGCCGTTGTGGTGGTTGCTGTAGCGGCCCTCCTCCTGACTGCGCTCTTCGGAACGGAATCGGATACTGAACAAGAGACCGGGAGTGAGCAGACCACAACTCAGGAGGAGACGACCGGAGAAGAAGGAATCGAGGGCATTCCTATACCCATTGATTCTATTCCCGACGACACGGAAGGTATCGAAACGGAAACGGATACCGGTGCGGAAGCCGAGATCACGGATCAAACGGCAAACGACGACGTAGAGACAGCGGAGACATCGCCGGACAGCCTGCAATTGGAGATCTCGATTGCCAGGGACTCGGTCTGGCTGCAAGTGTTCGAGGACGGTGATTCGTGGAAGAACTTTGTCCATGCGAATGAAACCCGCACTTTCAGTGCCCGGGACAGTCTGAATATACATGTCGGAAACAATCGACTAATGAAATATACCTTGAATGGTGAACCCCTGAAAGTGAAGGGCAGAGGTGTTCTAGTGTTCAAGATCGACCATGAAGGAGTGGATATGTGGACATTGTCCAAGTGGTTGAGCGTGTTTAAGGGAAGGATCTGATTTTTCTCTTCGTACAGTCCCCATTCGCTGCTCCCCATATCGATCTACCTTCAGACCGGCAACCAGGAACCCCGCCCCCATATCAAACAGCTATTGCCCGGCAGTACATGTGGAAACCTACAGGTATCAGAGAATTCAGCAAGCCCGTCCCATCGTATAATTCATGAATAACCGGCGCACCGAAACCAACGTGAATCGAACGCTACTCCGTAAGGAAGTCCGACAATTATGATAGTCGACATACATGCCCACCTGTATGACCTGTCTCCAGAAGAATTGGATGCGTTACTCGTTCGGGCACGCGACGCAGGTGTTTCTCACGTGATAAATGCGGCCACAAACCTGGAGACGGCAGGGACCGTTCTCGCCCAGGCCCGGGAACACACTGAACTGTTTGCCACGGCGGGCATTTCGCCTTTTGATACCGAGAACTTGCCTGATGATTGGGAAAAAAAGCTCTCAGCATTGCCGGCATCAGAAAAAGTGATTGCGCTGGGTGAGATCGGATTGGATGCCGGCAATCCCCGATACCCCGGCCTTGACCTCCAGGTTCCGGTATTCCTTTCGCAGCTTGAAACGGCCAAAAATTGGAATATCCCCGCTATTGTGCATTCGCGAGGGAGTGAAGACAGGGTTATCGATCATTGCCGCGAAATCGGAATCGAGAAGGTGGTTTTCCACTGTTTCACGGGATCCATGAAAGCATTGCGTCGCCTTCTTGATTCCGGCTATATGGTTTCGTTCTCCGGAATTGTAACATTCAAGAACGGAGGGCTTGAGCCTCTCGTATCATATGCTCCAACCGACCGGATTTTTGTTGAGACGGACAGCCCCTACTTGTCTCCGGCGCCCTTTCGCGGTAAAATAAACGAACCGGCGAGGGTTCGAATTGTCGCTCAAAAAGTTGCGGATATCAAGGGGATCTCCTTTGAGAGCCTCTCACAAGCTATTGGTTCCAACTTTCTCAAATACTTCGGCATAGAGGTTTCGGAATAAGGAGTCGCCACGATTCCGACCTGATAATCTTCACGGTTTCTGGACAACAGATTATTTTTAACTGAACTCGTCGGTCGTGGGTGAGTTTTGGTCTAAACCTGTTTGGAGAACACAGATGTGGATCGTGCCGGCAATTCTCATTTTTACAGCGACGGCGATTCTGCTCGTGCATGTCTCAATTGAGATAAACAATCTGGATTCGAGAATAACGGAATTCGGGAGAAAGATCGAGGAAATCTATGGAACCCGCTGATGCACTCGAGCTGATAAATGCCGGAATACGGTCACTCCCTGTATACCACCTTGCCCCCGACGAAACCGAGGTAAAGCTCAATCAGAACGAAAATCCCTTCGACTGGCCCGAACCGATAAAAAGAGAGGTAGCCGAATACTGCCTGGCAAGACCCTGGAACCGATATCCGGAATTCATTCCGAAAGAGTTACTGAGCGCATTGGCGAAATATGCCGGTGTCGGACCCGACGCTGTGATTGCAGGTAACGGGTCGAACGAAATGCTACTCGTGCTGCTTCTATCCGTCGCCTCTCCCGACAGACCGGTCATCATATGCACACCAACTTTTTCCGTCTACCGCCTTCTCTCCAAAGCAGTCGGCTCTCGTGATCTCCCGGTGAGCCTTCGTGAGGGTCTTTCGTTCAATGTAGATGCTATAATCGACGCCTGCCGTTTGAACCCTCGTTCTCTGCTGATTCTGTGTTCACCCAACAACCCGACAGGTGGGGCGCTCACGGAAACCGAAATACGCGCCATTTTTGAGAATCACGCGGGGATGGTCCTTCTGGACCAGGCGTACGTCGAGTTCGGCGGGTACAATGCGGTCGAACTCCTGGATCACTATCCGAATCTGATAATCACCAGAACCTTTTCAAAGGCAATCGGAGGTGCGGGACTTCGCTTGGGCTACATGCTCGGAAATCCCCAGATCATATCCGCAATCAAAGCGGCCAAGCTGCCCTATAACGTCAATTTTTTTACGGCTCACGTCGCTACAGTTCTTACTTCCCATCCGGAAGTCCTGGATCGCAACCGCGCAATTATAACCAGTGAACGAGAGTCATTGTTCTCGACTCTAAAAGAGCTTCCCCTGGATAATGTCTATCCGTCTCAGGCCAATTTCATCCTGATTCGGACTGATAAAAAAGAAAAATTGAACGATCACCTGCGAAATGCAGGTATTCTAGTCAGAGATGTGTCTTCCTACCCAATGCTTGAAAACTGCCTTCGACTGAGCGTGGGGACTCCTGAAGAAAATAGTCGTCTGAAACACTCCCTGCAAGAATTCTTTAATTGATGGAGGAGCACATGACCGGAAACACCAGTCCCCGTGAAGAGAAGGTCTCCCGCCGGACCGCCGAGACGGATGTTGAGGTCCAACTGATTCTGGACGGCGACGGCAAATCTCAGGTCCATAGCGGGAATGGATTCATGGACCATATGCTCGTCCTGTTTGCAAAACATGGCTTGTTCAATCTGAACCTCACCTGCAAAGGCGACACCGAGGTAGATTATCATCACAGTGCGGAAGACATCGGTATAACACTGGGAACGGCATTTGCCGGTGCACTGGGTGACGGCGCGGGCATTCGCCGATACGGCCTATCCTACCTTCCGATGGACGAAGCGCTGGCACGAGTTGTCGTGGATCTCGGTGGGCGACCAAATCTTTCCTATGGTGTCGCACTGGTGGATCGCAAAATAAATGATTTCGAGTGTGATCTGGTCGAGGACTTTCTGAAAGCGTTCAGCGACAATGCTCGGGCGACGATTCACGTGGATTTGCTTCGCGGGCGAAACAGCCATCATGCCGTAGAGGCAATATTCAAGGCCCTCGGACGGGCCCTTGCTGAAGCCGCCTCAATTAACCCGCGAGCCCCGCGGGAGATACCATCAACAAAGGGAACTCTCTAGTGCACCTTTGCGCCAAACCGGGGTTACACAAATGCAGGTTTCAGGCGACTCGGCATATTCGCCGATCGCGTGTCCGGACTGCACTGATTTCCGCATTCCTGGTGTTTTTCATCCCGTATGAGACTTTCAGTGCCGAGACGCATACCACGACAACGCTGAGAAAAATCCGCACGCCATTGGATCTGCTCGATCCGCTGCTTCCTTCCCAATACGCCGTGCCGGTACAACTCTCCGGCAACATCGCCGACGAAATGGCTCGTTCCATTCTCAATCTCGAGCTACCGTCGCCTGAATACCGCGAGATCCGGAGTCGAAGCGACGGCTTTCGACTGGAACTCACCAATGATCAATACACCAGTCGTACGAGAAAGCTTCTCTCGGGCGTTCTGAACCCCATAGAAATGATCGATGCGGTTCTGGAAAATCTTCTTGAGTTGTCCGACGAAAAGGGTTTCTCAAAACTAACGAACGAAACGGAAATCCGTACGATCCGAAATGAGAACGAGCCCGGTTCGCTTATCCGCTACCAATTCGTTCCGAAGGGGGACCGATTTCATTACGAGTATCATGATTACGGCGCCGCCGTCACCGAATCCTGGCTTCTGAAACTCGAGCTGCTGCTGGATACGAGTGCAATGCTTGCGATGGAGATTACTGCTACGGCGATAGATCGAAAAATAACGGCATCGCCGTCGGCCCTTCCACAGGTAGACACGACCATCCGAACCTACCGAGCGGCCTACGATACCCTTGATGGTCAAATGGCGCCCGCCGCGCTGGAGGTGTTCATAAACGCTACTCCGACGCTGCGGATTTCGGCAAAATACCGAATGGAAGGTAACCTCGCGGTATTCGATAGACGTGAAATTTGTTGCTATATCGATAATTCCGCCCCCCGTTGCCTCGTAATACGCTACGGAACATATGATCTGGGACGGAAAGCCTCACCCAAAGACCGGTCACGACCGTCCGGAAACGCCGTAAAACTGAAACACGCCGCCGGTCTCGCCTTTGAAGCTTCACAGGCACTTCGAACGGGTAAAATTCAAACGGCGGTGAGGCTGATGAATGCCATTGCGGAAAAATACCCGGGGACTCCACAGGCGGCCGAGGCGCGAGAATTGCTGCGTGGATTGCCCGATTTCTGAGTGCCGAACCGGAAACGAAACTACCGGTTTCTCAGTTTTCCGCAAAAACAGTGGTATTATGAGTGGTACTTATTGTAAATTGTAAGTGACTGATGTTGCGAATCTTCTGTCAATTGAGAACTAAGAGGCATCTTGCTCGCGCGTGGTCACAAACTACCTGAAGGGAGGAGCCATGCTTCAACGATTTGCGCTGTGTCTGGGAGTTTTAACCATTTTCTTGTTCTTCGGCTGCGGCAACAAGGAGACCGAGCAAACCCAAAACACGCCTGCTCTGTCCGATATGCCGGAAGTCGCGGAAAGCGGCCGGGACACAGCCGATATTTTTGACGAATTCTACGACGAAGACATCTCGGACGATTCTTTTGAAGATCCGTCTGGGGGAACCGCCGGAGGATCTACCCAGGATTCATACAGTAGCTATGAATCGTACACCGCCAACTTTGATCCCAACGGCCGATATGTAGTGCAGGTATCTACTATTGGGGATAAACCAATCGCCGACGATGTTGCCGCCAAGTTTGAAAAAATGGGTTATCCGACCTATCTTGCCGAAGTGCAGAATCCCACACCCGAGTTGATCGGCTCCTACTATCGAGTTAGAATAGGGGGATTCAACGGGGTTTCAGATGCTAAAGCTTTCGGTGAAAATGCCTTGCTGCCGCAGGGATATGATTACTGGGTCGACAACCGATCCAACGACAATGTCGGTATCGACGGATACGGTCTTGGTGAAGGGTCGGTGGCGGAGTACGAAGACTCCTATACGCCTTCCACCACAACCGAATCTACCACCGAAGGCAGTGACTGGGGAACATCCTCTTCGAGTAGCGACTCATGGGGCACTTCCACAACCGAGGCTTCGACGGAGGACGCCGGATGGAATACCGACGAGACGGGGTCAACATCGGCGAGTACCGACGATTCGTGGGGGACATCGAGCACCGAGACCGCTACCGAGGCCGTGCCGGCAACCGAGTCCCCGGCTGCTTCCGATAATTCCTGGGGAACTGAGAGTGCGACGGCATCCGGCGATTCATGGGATACCTCGGAGTCCAGCGGTGACTACTCCCAGACCGATACAGGATCCGAAACAACGACAACAACCGAACCGGAAACCTCGGCTGAGCCAACGGGCACGGAATCGTCTGAAAGTGGCACGGCGCCTTCGACTACCGAAGAGGAATCCACCGACGAAGGGTGGGGAGACGATTGGGGTGAAGATTGGGGCGATTCCGACTGGTAATCCTCCTCCCCTGTTTCGGGTGAGATACGCATCAGGTTCCGTCGGGAAACGGCGGAACCTTTGTTATGTATGGAGATCGAGCTGAAATGCGCACTTACGCGGTATACAATCTAGGATGCAGCAAAAATACCGTCGACGGCGAGAGAGTAGCCAACCGGCTGGCGGGAATGGGATTTCAATCCGTCGACGACTTCGATGACGCCGAGATCATTGTAGTGAATACCTGCGCATTCATTCGTGAGGCAAAGGAAGAAGCAATTTCGAGCATTCTGACAGCCTCCGAGTACAAGAAGAGTGCACGATGCAGGACATTGGTGGTGGCTGGATGTTTTTCCCAGCGCTATCGGACCGAAGTGGCCGATCAATTTCCTGAAGTAGATCTGTGGACCGGTGTCGAGAGCTGGCCGGAAGAGCTTGAGGCCTTTTTCGGACTTCAACCGAAAGAATCAGGTTTTCACCGAGAGTTATCCCAACCACGAGCGACACAGTATTTGAAGGTTGCGGAAGGATGTTCTCATGGCTGCTCCTTCTGCGTCATTCCCGCAATTCGCGGAAAACACCGCAGCAGAAAAATCGACGAAATCGTCTCCGAAGCACAGTGGCTCGAAGAACAGGGGGTGAAAGAATGCATTCTGGTATCTCAGGATACAAGCTGGTATGGAAAAGATATCGGTGAATCTCTCACCTCTCTGGCACAGCGGCTTCTGCGCGACACTGGTTTTCCCTGGATTCGAACAATGTACCTCCATCCACGGTATGTTACCGACGATTTTCTTTCGTTGGTTTCATCCGAAGAACGTATGTGCAGCTATTTCGATATTCCTCTCCAGCATATCTCCGATTCGATTCTTGAATCCATGGGCAGAAAGCCTTCTTCAAAGAAAATCTATGAGTTGGTGGAACGGATTCGAACCGGAGTACCGGATGCCGCGATAAGAACATCGTTTATTCTTGGATTCCCCAAAGAAACCGATAAAGATTTCCGGAAGCTCCTGGAGTTCATCGAATGGGCTCACTTCGACAGAGTAGGCGTGTTTCCGTATTCCGCGGAAGAGGACACTCCAGCCGCCGACATGCGTCCCCGCCCGAAAGCGGCTACGGCAAATCGCCGATGCGGAGAATTAATGGAACTGCAACGGGAAATCAGCGCGGAAACAGCCTACGGAAAAATCGGACGAACCGTGCAGGTAATTGTGGACGAGGTATCCGATGAGCGTGCGGACTTTCTCGAGGCCCGAACACAGTGGGATGCTCCCGAGGTAGACGGCCGGGTATTCGTTCCCCGAGAAATTGCGAAAATCGGCGATATGCCCCTGGTTCGCATAACCGATGCGGACGAATACGATCTCTTCTGTCGGTCGGTCGAGTAGATTTCATCTCTAGCTAGGGTATGTCGGTAATGAAGCCCCCGAAATGTACGGAACTCATGGGGCAAATCGTATTTTACAGGGTTTGATAAAGCATTAACCAGTTATGCAGGAGATTTCAATCCATGCCCACGTATGAATATGAATGCGAAAAGTGTGGTAATATCTTTGAAGAATTCCAGAGCATCACGGCGGAACCGCTGACCGAATGCAGAAATCTTGAATGTGGTGGGAAGGTCCGTCGTCTGTTTTCCCCGGGAGCCGGATTCATTTTTAAAGGAAGCGGTTTTTACCTGACTGATTACCGGTCCGAAAACTACAAACAAGCGGCCAAAAAGGATTCCGACAAAACAAGCTCTTCGAGCGATTCGAAAAGCACTAAATCCACAAAGAGCGATTCATCGCCATCGAAATCGTCCTCTGGTTCGTCTTCTAAATCTTCGACGTAGAAACCAAGGTGTCGAATTTCCGGAAGTAATCCCATTGATTTGCATCCGGTTTCTCCGAAAAATATGTCCATCCCGCTCCGGGCAGACGGCACCGATCTTCGGCTCCGTTGCTTACAAATCTGTGTGCGCGACAATAGAAAAGAGCCATAATTCCCGTTATGTTTATCGATGAAACTGTTATAAAAGTAAAGGCCGGCGACGGTGGAAACGGATGTTACGCCCACGATCGTCAGAAGTACAAGCCTCGCGGACGTCCAAGCGGCGGTTCCGGAGGTAGAGGTGGGCATGTGGTCTTGGAAGCATCTTCCCAGCTCCACACCCTCCAGGATGTCGCCTACAGGAAATCCTACAAGGCTGAACGTGGGACTCACGGCAAAGGATCGACCAAAGACGGCGCAAAAGGGACGGATGTTGTGGTTCAGGTACCTGTCGGCACGATTGTATACGATATCGAAAACGGTTCCATCCTGCAGGATTTCTCCGAAAATGGCAGTCGGTTCATTGTCGCCCGGGGAGGGCATGGCGGAAGAGGAAATGCCGCTCTGACCACAGTGCGAAATCCGAACCCCGAACGTGCACAGGAGGGGAAACCGGGGGAAGAGCGAAAACTACGACTCGAATTAAAAGTGCTTGCGGATATCGGATTGGTGGGAAGACCCAATGCAGGCAAATCCACATTTCTCTCCCGTGTTTCAAAGGCTCGGCCGAAAATAGCCGACTACCCTTTTACCACAACGGAGCCTAACCTGGGAATAGTAAAATTCACGTCCGGATATGAGTCATACGTCGTTGCGGATATACCCGGACTGATCGAGGGGGCGCATACCGGCAAAGGCCTGGGAATTCGATTTCTCCGCCATATCGAGCGAACCCGTATTCTGGCCGTTCTTGTCGAAGCCGATTCGGACGACCCTGAAAGGGACGCCGATACTCTGCTTGAGGAACTGGCACATTACAGTCCAGCTCTGGCGGGGAAACCAAAATGCTTCATTCTCTCCAAGTCCGACCTTCTCGGCCGGGACCACTCAGAAGTTCCCTCAGGATGGACTTCGATGTCGGCCGTAACCGGTGAGGGACTGAAGACGGTTTTGCATACGTTCGAAGAATTATTGTCGAACGAACCTGGCTAAGGAGTCGTCACGAAACGCATTCTCCCCTTTATCTTGGCGGGTGGATCACCAATTTGCGAATCTCACTTTCATCGTGGCTTTCGGGGCGGTACGGCATCCACGTGATCACTTTGTACAGGTATGTATTGGGACTCAAAGGATTGCCGAACTGATCAGTACCGTCCCATTCGTGACTGGGGACTGCATTCTCTATCACTTTCACGGGTTTTCCGGATAACGTGTATATCTTGATCCGCGCCTGTACCTGTTCGTCCAGATGGAATCGATCATCGCCTCTGGTACCAGAGGGATAGAAGAAGAACCTCGTTGAGCTTCCCATTTTCACCGGATTGGGATAGTTGAAAACATGCCCGAGCCTGAAATCACGGTCGACCGAATCGGTAACCTCCAACTGAATTGAATCGGTGCTTACCATTCCAAGAAGATCCTGGGCAGAAACGTACATCGTGTAGGTGCCCGGCTCAAGTTCACGCCGAGCCAATGAAATCTGCGCAGTCCCTTCAGATGTACCGTCGTCTTTCCTGGTAATCTTCATCTCCGACTCAACTACATTTCGGATCGGCAGCTCTCCGGGAATACCATAAGTGACGCCCTCCCCCGGCCCATTTACAGTGAAATCGATACCACTCTCATCGGTAATGACCATTTCCAGATTCACCGGAAACGTGCAAATAATCTTATCGTCGAAACTCGCGGGAGTATTCCAGTTCGAATTCCAGTTCCCCGCAACCCCATAGAGCGGCCGTATTCGAATCGAAGGGCCGGTTGTGTCCGTGAGCCTTGAAGCGTCCGTAGTGTCTGTACCATGGAACACATACCCGGTTTTGTACCCTCCCCCAAGCCGGGGACCGGAATACGCATAGGCGCGAAGTTCTCCGGACGGATCGTCGTAAATGACTCGTTTGGGCATGACCGCCGTCAACTCAAATCGTCCGTTATCTACTTTAATCGCTCCACTTCGGTAGATCTCCGTACCCGGTAATTCATAGGTAACCGTACGAGAACTGCCGTCTTTTCGTCCTACATTCTCCCTGGGCGGATTGCTCATTGTGATCTCAATCCATGCAGGTTCCTTTTCGGTTCCGAAATTCGGGTTCAGGATACCACTACGAAGGATATCGCCTCGTATGGTGACTTCCTGAAGCGCCGCTATGGTATCAAGAGGTTTGTCTTCTCCCTTTGCGTAGAATTCCAGCGAAACCGAATCACTGAAAGGACCACAGCGCAGTGAAGGATCCCCAAGAAAGCAGTAGGCATCCTTGTTTTTATCACTCCCCATATTGGTCTTTGCCCTCGCATATGCAACTCCCATGGATTTGAATCCGTTGGCGGTAAACAAGTCATCGTAAAATGTCGTCGCGAACTGCGTATTTTGTGATGCATATGCTTTCCTTGTGCTTGCAATGGAAATAATTGCTCCTCGCCCTTCACTTACCACCAACGCGTCTGAAAGCGAGGTATGGTCGGGAATGTCGAATCGCCCTACCGAACAGGAAAAAGAGGTGAAGGCCGGATATTGTTTCGTATCTTGTCGAAGCGCGCCAATTGTTTCCACCATAAAGATGTGCTCATCGGCCCAGAGGGCATCGGAACCATGTCCGAACCAATTGACAAAACCAACACCTGAATTCAATTTGTCTATCAGAGCCTGCTTTGCCTGCGGCTTTTCCCAGGATTCGTCCCATGGATACTCGAAAAGGTACAATCTATCGATTTGAGTCGAAGGCCGCCTGTCCAGGATGGCCGACTCAACCTGCTCGGAGGATATATGGTGACCACTGACGCGATCCTGCTCGGCGCCCTGCTGGTCGTCGTCGGCAACCATAAGAACTCGATTTCGCCATGCTCCCCAATCAGCGTTCGGTCCTTCATACTCGATGATTTTATCAACGGCGGCTCTTGCTTCCGATACGGACAGGCAAGGAATCCGACCAAGAAACATGTCGGGCATAGAAGGGGAATTATGGCTGCCGTCCTTCGGATCAATGGTAACGAAGTAATCCTCTATGCATTTCTCACCCTTCTGATATGTGAGTACATGATTTGGTTCACGGGTGATATACTGCTTATAATCATAATGCCCGTTGCCCAGGAAAATTACATACTCGGGAGCTATTTGCCAGTGACGAGACGCATATGCCAGCATGTTGCGAATAGCCGTCGGGTCCGCTCTTCCGCCGGAAAATTCTCGGAAGATATCGTCATTCCTGATTACCCGAGCATGCGAGAACCTACTGATAGCCTCTTTGTGCTCAGCCAGTCTCACCGCCTGATCGACAAACCCCTCCGGAGTAATAATGAGCAAATCCGCCGCGTTCCCGAATCTACGGGGCTTTGTGAGTGCTTTCCCGACATCCATACGTCGGTACACGGTGCGAAAAGACCCTATTTCCTCTGCCGACGATTCACGAGCCGCAAAATAGCGCACTCCGATGCCCGCGGTATCGTGCCAGGTGTAACTGCTCTCCCCGCTTTCCAAAACGGCAACCAGACTCATCTCCGATTCGTCTTCGGGGATTCTCAGAAGGTATGTTTTCCCTGAGATCCCCTCTAGTCGGTAGCCGACCGTTCCGCTCCCCCCAACCGAAGGAATCCACAGCCTGTTCAGGCCGGTCATATCGAGTCTTTTGCGATACCTGACCCTCACATCTTCAATTTCCACATACGAATTTTTTGTTTCACGATCGTCGTTGAATCTGACACGCAATTGAGCCCTGCCCTCATTATCGACGTTGAAAATCGTCCAATAGCTGAGATTACATGCATCACAAATGGATTCACCATTAATGAAAAACTCAATGCCGCGGCTTCCTTCCCATCGACCACGAGAGATCTTCAAAGAGCAAGGAACGGATGTATCAACATTCTCCAACGGAAGACTTTGTTCAAAAATGCCCGCAAAGTGAGTGAGTTTTCTCCAATACCATTCCGTGCCACCCTCCTGGTTCGCCTGAACACCGCTGAACTTACGCAGATATACCCCGTCGGGTACCGCGTCATGCACCACACCTTGAGGGGCCGGCTGGTGAAATTCCCGCAGCTCGATCCCGCTTCCCGCCGTTTTCCTCGCCAACCAGTAGTATCGATTCACTTCATAGGGATCGATCTCGAATTCAAAGCCGTCTCCCGAAGCCCTCGGTTTCCAATCGGAGGGACCGGTGACGTATGCAAGAAACTCGTCCCCGGCATCGGCACGTCCGTTACCGTTGTTATCTCTACGAATGAGCGGAATCTCGACCACCCCGGTCGGGATGGCATCAAATTCAGGTATCGGTTCCCCGAGCGCTCCCTTTGTTGATGCGTACAGCGCAACGGCCTCGATGGAAATCGAGCCCAACAGATCATGTATTTGTGCCCCATCAAAGTGAATTATGCCGTTTTCGTCTATAGAGGTTTCCCTCAACCCATCGTGTCCGTCACCACGGGTAAAAACCGCCACTGTGCCGTTCGTCAGCGGATGCGGCTGAGCCGAGCGTGACCGTGAGAGTCCTCGCACCGCGGGGGCCCACTGTTTGGCCGTCTCGTAGTTGAGCAAAATCTCTTTTACCATGGATTCGTAGTCACCACCGGACGGACGCAGAGAGCTGGGACCCGACGGCGGAAATCGGACGGTAAATACTGCCCGCTCAGGGATGGTAATGGTGCGAGTTTCAGGATGGTATCGTGCGAGAACAGCCGTCAGTTGCGCGGCGCGCAAGCCTCGAAAATAGAGATACTGCGGCTCGGATACCCATTGGTTTTTGAACTGCTGTAGCGAATCACCATTTTTCTCAAGCGGCGGTAATGGATGATCCAGTTTGATTGTGCGGAAACCTTCACCCGAGTACTCAATACTAACGTTTCCGGTTTGTGGAACACCGACGTGAATCGGCATGAGCGGCAGAGGATACGCCTGAAGCGAATTAGCGCCACCTTCCATCCCGTTGATAATTACGTACGAATACGGACCATCTTCGCCGAGAAGCTCGCCAATCTCTACCGTATCCAGTTCATACACAAAGGTGAGTCGATCGGTGGAACTGTGAGTCACCCGTACTGATGCCGTCGAAGCGACCGCAACCAAGGTAATAACAATTAGAATTGCCGGTAGTTTTGAAACCCACATTCCTCTTGATTGCATAATATCCCGTATCCCCCCCGAATGGCATAACTTACCATTTTATTACGGGTTCGGATATCGGGGTATTGCCGGGCCGCGCCTGGGGTCCGGGAGAGCAGGGGGTGGTATGAAGACCGAGTCACGAAGTCGATATCGAGCAGTATAGAAGGCGAGCCTGTGAACTCCGTGAAAATGGGCGCTCCGGGATCTGGATCACCGGTCCTACGGGGCGTTCATGAAGAAACGTTTCCGTGGAACCATCGATATCGATGGAAGCTTTTTTAACCCAATTCTATTCCTGTTGGGTAATATCCACCGTTCCGCGATGCTCCACGAAATTCTATTCTGCCCGCGGCTTTCAACTGTGCCAGGTAACGTTGAACTGAACGAAGTGGTGTGTCCAATGCATTAGCAATGGCAGTGGCACGGTTCCCGGGATGCTCTTTTATGTAAGCGATTACTTCATTTACCCCGCCATTTACCCCGCCATTTACTCCGCCAAGTGACAATTCAGTATCCCGCTGATGAATCTCGAGTGTTTGCACTATTTCGGACAGCATGAAATCAATGAATACTCCACACTCGGCTCGAGAGGTGCTGGTATTGATGGCGTCGTAATACTCCCTCTGATTGTAGTGAATCATGGTTTCCACCGAAGGCCGGAATCCGCAATGCGCGCAATATGACAAAATATCAATATCTTGTTCTGTCAGATTGAAGCAAACCACTTCCACAAACTACTTTAATTGTTTACCGGAATCAAGGCGTCCTTGTCGAGCATCATCTGGTGACCGCGTATGATATAAATCAAATTTTGAATTCGATACTTGCGGTGTCCACTACGCCCTCTGTTTGCTTCAAAATAATCTGAGTGGCAGGACGAGCGCTCAAGGTGGCGTATTCTACTCAGCGGGGAGGATGGATAACGAGCTTTTTAATCTTGCTTGTCTTGAATTGTCTCATACCGTTGGAGACGCGAACAGATACACTATAGAGATAGATATTAGGACTCAATTTGTTTCCGAACTGATCGGTGCAATCCCACACATAGCTGCTCCCGGACGTTTCGATTATACGGACGGGGCGTCCGGAAAGGGTATAGATTCTGATGCGAGCGTCGAACCGGGGGCGATGGCGCAAGTTCCCGATATTGGGGTTCGGATCAAAAAGAAATCTGGTTGTCTCCCCTGATCGTACCGGATTTGGATAGTTGTAAACCGATTGCAGATGATAGTCGGTGTACGTAGTATCTCTGACCTCGAAGACTACGCTATCCTTTGAAATCAACCCTGCGTAATCCTGAGCCGTTACCACAAGAGTATGAACGCCGGGGTCGAGCATATCCGCCGTCAGAGGAATGCTCGCGGTACCACGGTAACAGTTTTTCGTCCGTTCCACCAACATATCTTTCCGGGTCAGATTCCGAAGGGGCACACTGCCGGGCACGGCAAAGGTAACTCCCTCCCCGGGTCCCCGGGAGAAAAGATCAATCCCATTGGAATCGGTAATCAAAACCGAAACCATTACCGGCAAAGTTCCGGACGGCACTTTTCGAGTTCCGTTTCCCGCCTGTAATTGCAGCCACTCCATGCCGGTGTCATCAAGCAATTTGAGTTCTATCTCGGGTGGAACGCTGGAGTCGAGCATGCGAGAAGTATCAGGTCTGATGAAAACAATATCCTCGTTAACACCTCCGGCGAACGCCCCCGTGTTGTTCCAGGCATACGCGACCAGCCGTACTTCAGGATTCCCATAAGCCACTCGCCTGGGTAACAGCATCTGGTGTTCGAACACACCTTGAACCACCGGAACAGGTCCCGAAAGGTACACGGATTCTCCGGGCAGATCATAGACTACTTTCCGATCGACACCATCCTTGCGACCGACATCTTTGTGATCGGGGTTGAAAATCGCCAGATCAACCCAGGCCGGTTGTTCTTCCGTTCCGAAAGAAACGTTACGGACACCCGAACGAAAAACAGTACCTCGAACCGATGCTTCACTCATGGCGGTGAGTGAGTCCAGAGTGTCGTTTGAATGGCTGGAAAAGAAAGCTACTCCGACCGAATCGGTCCTTACTCCTATGCGTAAAGAAGGATCCCCAAGAAAGCAATAAGCTCTCTTGTTTTCATCGTTTCCCATCGAAAGCTTCGCAAGCGCGTACGCATAACCCAAAGACTTTTGACCACCGTTGAAGAGCGTATCGTAGAAAGCAGTTCCGAATCTGGTATTGGCCCCCGCGTATGCTTTACGGGTACTGGCGATTGAGACGATAGCCCCCCTGCCGGTTTCAACAACGAGCGCGTCCGACAGCGAAGTATGATCCGGAACATCAAATCTGCCCACGGAACACGAGAATGACGTAAATACCGGATAGCGCTTGTTGGAAGCACTCAAAGCACCAATGCTTTCAATCGTAAAAATATGCTCGTCGGCCCAAAGCGGGTCGGAACCGTGCCCGAACCAGTTTACAAAAGCTACGCCACGGTTCAGATAGTTCAGTAACGCCTGATTGGCAAGCGGCTTTTTGTAAAACTCATCTTGAGGGTATTCGTACAAATACAGCCGCTGAATCCAGGCGGTGGGTCTGTGATTCCTGACGGCATTTTCCACCTGCTCCGAGGATATATGATGAGGTGTGCTCAACACGATGCGATCAAGTGTGTCCCCCTGCCTATCATCGTCGGCTGCCATAAGGAAGCGATTACGCCAGGCTCCGTAGTCGGCATCCAGCCCCTCGTATTCAATAATTTTGTCTACCGCGGCTCGCGCTTCATCGATGGATCCACACGGTATTCGGCCGAGAAAAACATCTGCAACGGAATTGGTGGAGTGGGAGAACTCACCGGGATCGAGTATAGCGAAAAAGTCTTCCAGGCATTTTTCACCCGACTGATAGGTAGGTATATAATTCTTTTCACGTGTATTGTACTGCTTATAATCATAATGACCGTTGCCGAAAAACAGGACATATTCGGGAGGTATACGCCAGGTCTCACGGGCATACAGAAGCATGTTTCGTATAGCAGCGGGATCGGGCACGCCTCCTGAAAACTCCCGGAATATCTGTTCGATTTCAACGACTCGCACGTTTGAAAATCTTTTCAGGCGCTGCTTGTGTTCGGCCAGGCGCGTCGCCTCGCCGGTAAATTCTTCCGGAGAAATGATGAGGTAATGGGCGGTATTCGTAGTTCGACGCGAATTGGAGATAACGTTGCCGATATCCATTCTCGGACGATATTCTTCATACGAATCAGGTCGGGTGACCGAGTTCTCGGTGCAGGCGAAGTAAACCACTCCCGTACCGGCCGTATCGTACCACGTGTATTCCGACTCTTCAGCAGGTATCTCCGCAACAAGACTTATCCTGGACTCATCCATCGGTATGCGAAACAGAAACACCTTTTCATGCAGATCGGATAACCGGTATCCGACTACTCCGGTTCCGGAAACCGATGGAATCCACACCCGGTTCCGTTCACTCATTGTCAGACGTTTACGATACCTCAAGTCAACCGCTTCAATTTCAATGAATCCGTTTCGATTGTCGCCTTGGGGGGTATACCGAATCGAGAGAGGCGATGTACTTCCGGCTCCGGGGTCAAAAACATGTACTGAACCAGTGTTGCATTGACTGCAAATACTCACATCGCCCTTACGAATCGACAGACTGTAGGCTCCGCTCGATCGACCACGAGAAACTCGCAGAGAACATGGGTGCGCGGTATCGATATCGGGCAGAAGAATCGGGCACTCAAACAGCGGAGCTTTGGAACTCAGTTTCTTCCAATACCATGCAGTCCCGCCTTCGTGCCCGGATTGTATTCCAGTAAACTTTCTCAGATACAGACCATCAGGAACACTTGTATATAGGTGACCCTGTGCAGAGGGCTGGACAAAAGTGCGCATTCCGTCCTTTCGAATGGTCCGACTTCGTCCAACCCAATACCGTCGACGCAAAGCGTAGGGATCGATCTGGAATGCATGTTTCTTCTCTCCGGTATCATAAGCCCAATCGGATGTACCGGTTGTGTACGCCAGAAAATAGTCTTCATCGTCCACCCGCCCGTCCCCATCCAGATCAAACCTCATAAGAGGGATCTCGGTCACACCATGGGGAATACCATCATAATCCGGAACCCGCGGATCCAGGCTTCCCTTTCGAGAGGCATACAAGACGATTTCGTCAATAGCGGGATGAGTTCCGAAAAACGAAATCAGGTCCTTCCCGTCTATACGCACAACACCGTTTTCCCGGTTGGTGGTCTCATTGAACCCTTCGCATCCGTCTCCACGATCAAATAGGAGAAAAGAACCGTCGCTCAGCGGATGAGCCTGTTCCCCCAGCGAACGAGAAAGAGATACGGAACGAGATACGCCCCAGTTTTTTGCGATATCGTAATTGAGGAGTGTGCCACGCAGCATCGCTTCGTATTCTCCGCCGGCTCGACGGCTTCCGGCAGCCGGAGCTTCGGGGAAATGAACGGTGCAGCGTATCTTCTCAAGAGTTCTCACCGTCATGCTCTGCTCGTTATACCGAGCCTGCAGGATTGCTATTCGGACGGCCCGAACACCGCGAAACCGCAGGTACTCCGGCTCGGAGACCCATGCCGGTTCAATCCCGTCGACGGAGTCATCCGATGCTCTCGGCAACGGATGTTCGAGCCTGATCAGACGTTCGGAAAGGACGCTGTATTCAACTGATACGGTCCCTTCCTGAGGAATACCGGCGTATATCGGCGTGGATGGCAGGGAAACCCCTCCCGAGGAACATCCTTTGTCCGAACCGTCAACCAGAAGAAATGAATATGTTCCTTTGGAATCTGAGAACACGCCCGTCTGCACCGTGTTGGGTGTGTACTCGAAAACCAGTTTCCGAGGAGTACTTTGTGTTACATGTATTCCCGCCCGCGAAACGAAAGTGCCGGCAAAAATGAGTACCAGTAAGGAGATGGTCTTGTTCATACTTCAGAGCCCATAGGCATGTGTCGCGGCGGAAGTTTGTGTTTGTTTTACCAGAACTATCGTTTTGGTGCGGTGGGAAAAAGCCCGCGAGCTATTACCTTTCCCCATACCAAAGTCTTTTTCCAGTGTCTCGGCATACGGGGAATGGGCATTTCCAGACAGGCGCCAAACAGAACGAGGCATAGAAAAACTTCTATGCCCCGTCCAAACGTACACCATAGAATAAAGAACCCTTTTACAGATTCGCGGCTTCCCGAAGTGCGTCCACCATATCAAGATTTTCCCAGGTGAACTTCTTGTTCTTTCTGCCAAAGTGACCGTTGCGGGCGGTCTCCCGGTAGATCGGACGCTTGAGATCAAGCGTTTCTATAATTGCCGAGGGCCGCAGATCGAAAACCTTCTCGATTACTTTGGTGATCTCGGTATCCTCAAGAACACCGGTGCCGTTGGTATCCACATGGATCGAAAGCGGCTTGGCAACACCGATAGCATACGCGATCTGCACTTCACAGTGCGTAGCAAGTTTGGCCGCAACCACGTTCTTCGCAACCCACCGTGACGCGTATGCCGCACTTCTGTCCACCTTACTCGGATCTTTTCCGGAGAAAGCGCCACCACCATGCGCGCCGTATCCGCCATACGTATCGACAATAATTTTCCGGCCGGTCAGTCCGCAGTCACCCTTCGGACCACCAACGACGAATCTACCTGTCGGGTTGATGTGGAAAATAGTCTTTCGATCCAGAAGTTTGGCCGGAATGACTCTTTTGATAACTTTTTCGATGATTTCTTTTTTGATAGTGGCGTACTTCACGTCGGGATCATGCTGAGTTGAAATCACGACCGTATGAACGCGCTTCGGCTTGTGATCTTCAAACTCGATCGTCACCTGAGACTTGGAGTCGGGACGCAACCATTTGATCAGACCTTTTTCGCGAGCACGCGTGATTTCTTCCACCAGGCGATGAGCCAGATGAATCGAAAGCGGCATATATGTTTTGGTTTCATTGCAGGCAAAACCAAACATCAGTCCCTGATCGCCGGCGCCCTGGTCCGCACGATGTAAGCCCGCGCCCTTGGTGACGCCTTGTGAAATATCCGGCGACTGCTTGTCGAGAGTGACCATCACCGCACAGTTTTCATAATCAAAGCCGTATGTTGGATCGGTATATCCGATTTCTTTAATTGTGTCCCTGACAATTTGAGGAATATCCACGATTGCTTTGGATGTTATTTCTCCCGCAACAACGACCAGGCCTGTGGTGACCATTGTTTCGCAGGCAACGCGCGAATCCGGATCTTGCGCAAGCATCGCATCGAGGATTGCGTCTGAGATCTGATCGGCGACTTTATCCGGATGTCCCTGCGAGACACTCTCGGAGGTAAAAAGGTGCTTCATGTACCCTCCTGAATTTAATTAGACCCTTTTGAATTCCTGGTGATAGCTCAATTAACCTGACTGTCGAAGTCGGGTTAAGGGCTCGCGCAAGAATAACTTCACATTTTTCGCTTGCCCTTATTTGCGGATATCTTTGGTTCGACACGCTCACCACATCGCGTTGCATCTCTTGAGCATAGCGCCGTTGCTATGGCTCTGCGAGTTGCGCCTCGATATCCACAAGAATAGCTGCGCGAGAAAATTCAGATTTATTTCTACGCGAACCCTTAGGAAAATACGTCATACGAGAGAAAATTACAAGAAGAAGGGCATACTACGATAACATTGCCGAAAACATCAGATACGTTCTTCTCCTCTGATGCCTCGCAGAAGTTCAATGAGCGGGACGCCTTTTTCCCTTGCAACTCGTGCGATATCTTCGTATTCCGGTCGTTCATAGGTTCCATTTCCTACTTCATACGACTTCATACAAACCGTCTCGCCACAAATTTTCGATTTCACCTCACTTCGAGGTGCCACGACTCTATTCCTGAGGGCATACCGAACCCCGAGAGTATGTGTATTGCGCATGATACAGCGGATAAGCCGGTCACGATCCTCGATACGACACAAGACGCTCAGCCGATATCCGGGCCGCCCTTTTTTCATGAAAACCGGGCACCATACGACATCAAGGGCTCCCTCATTCATCAGTTCCTCACCGGCAAACGCCATAACCTCGCCGGATATATGGTCTATATCCGATTCCAGTACGCATACCTGATCATGACCGTTCTTTTCTTCCGGGGACTCGGAAAGAAGAAGTACCCGAAGAATATTGGGATAGTTGGCGAAAGTCTTGGTTCCACAACCATAGCCAACCGCTTCCACACAACCCTCCGAACCGGTGGTTGTCTGCGTTCCCAGCGCGGTCAACAATGCGCATCCCGTGGGTGTGAGAATCTCGGTTGGAATGTCCAGCGTACGATACCCATATCCCCGCAACATTTCCGCCGTTGCCGGTACGGGAACAGGCATGGTTCCATGATCTGCCGTGATAGTACCATGTCCGACGGTCAATTCCGAAAAGGTCACCTTCTCAATTTCCAAATACTCGAGAGCCAATGAACAAGCCACAACATCAGCGATAGTATCGACGGCTCCGATCTCATGGAAATGCACTTTTTCAAGCGCAATGCCGTGCACCTTCGCCTCCGCTTCACCGATTGTATGCAGAACACGGCGACAGCGCTCAAATACCCGATCCGGATACCCGCCTTTCCGGATAATTTCGAGTATTCCAGGCAGATGCCTGTACTTTTCAGGTGTTTCCCACGAAAGCAGGAGACGGCGACAGGAGATTCCACTGCATTTTAGCGTTTCGAAATCGAGTGTCAGCCCGGGAATGCCCATTTTTCCGATCTGCTCTTGAAGATATTCGCGGGGGACGCCAAGATCACATAGCGCAGCCACCATAATGTCACCGGCAGCTCCGCACGTTATATCAAAATGGACTTTGCGCATCTTTCCGCCTTTCCCATAAAAACCTGATCATCGTGCTTTCCTGTATAGGAAGGTTTTTTCACGTAATAAAAATATACACCCGGCCCAGGTTTCGCAGCCGAGAACCGCCGTAACGAACTGCGGGACCGTGAATTGGTTGCGAAACTTGGGCTATATGTATTTTTTTCGGTATTCGCCTCCAGATATTTCTCGACCAGGCACGGATACGTTCCGACGGGTGCGGATTATAATGTAATACTACAGTTGATCCGAAGGAGATACGGAGATGACATTCGATCCATACCTTGCCGAAGCACAAGTTAAGGAAGCACGAGAGAAGGGCAAGGCCGAGGTAAAGCCAACTCCCGCACAAGAGGAATGGTTGAGATTACGCTTCGGCCTTTTCATCCATTTCGGTATAAACACCTTCAATGACGCCGAATGGTCCGACGGTACACTCGACCCCATGACATTCAACCCCGCAAAGTTCGATGCCGAGCAGTGGTGCCGCGCGGCAAAGGACGCCGGAATGAAATACATTCTGGTCGTCACGAAACATCATGATGGTTTTTGTCTATGGCCGTCGCGCTGGACGGATTATCACGTGGGTGCCTCCCCTTTCAAGAAAGACGTTCTCAAGCTCATAGCCGATGCGGCACTAAAATACGGACTGAAGCTTGGCTGGTACTACTCACTCTGGGATCGTAACTATCCTGGGTATGATAATGATCATGCTTATGCCATCTATATGAAACGACAACTGGCCGAACTGCTCACAAACTATGGTGAAATCATCCAACTCTGGTTCGACGGCGGCTGGAAAAAAGGCGGCGTGCACTATCAGGACTCGTACCGATGGTATTGGCGGGAAATCTACGAGCATATCAAGGCCATACAACCCGACTGTCTTGTTGCCGATAATGCGACTTCCGGCAGAAGCGGCGAAATAGCGATGTGGCCCTGCGATTTCCGAATTGGCGAACGAAAAGTGCCGACCGAAAACGACCGTAAAATCTGGTATTGTGGCGGCATCGGTGATCACCTGCCCTACGAATGCTGCAACACGCTTTCAAAAGGTGGAACCGGCACGGGAATGTTTGCCGGGGGAAAGTGGTTCTGGCACAAAGACGATACCACGGCGAAAGACCCGGAATGGGTAATCGAGCAACTCAATGCCTGTAATGAAAGAGGTGCTAATTTCGTACTGAACGCAGGGCCGACTTCGGAAGGTCTCTTGCGGGATGTCGACGTTGCGTGCCTCGGAAAAGTTGGCGAACTTCGTGGATAAGAGCCGGCTTTCCGACGGGTATGCGGTTTCCCGAAATCCAAACATTCACTGATCGGCAGGATTTCCGTTATGGTGCGGGTGAAAATTGAAAAACTTGTGCACGGTGGACAAAGCATGGCGCGCCTTTATAATGGGCAAGTCATCTTCGTAAATGGTGGAATCCCCGGCGAAACGGTCGATATTGAGACTTTGGGAACAAAAGGAGGAATCGCCACCGCGGAGGTTACCAATATCGCGGAGCCGTCTGCCCAACGCCGTACGCCACCCTGTCCATATTTCGGTTCATGCGGAGGTTGCAGTTGGCAGCACATGACCTACGATGCCCAGCTCAGGGCGAAAGTGAATATATTCGACGAATGCCTGAGCCGTATAGGAAAGCTGCGAATCGTCCCCCCATCGGAGGTCTACGAATCACCTGAATGGGCCTATCGATGTCGTGCACAATACAAACTGGACTGGGACTCCAAAACGATCGGTTTCTACCGACACGGCACAAACGAGGTGATTCCAATAGAATCGTGCCCCCTTCTGGTTTCTTCCCTCAATGAGCCTCCAACCTCACCCCAAGCTCCATTTCACCTGCTTCCTCACGGAACACGAGAACTCAAGGTACTTGCCGGCAATAACGGGCGGATAGCCTCCAGCCCCGTGTGTCGGGGGCTGACGGTAGAAAAAACCGAAATTCGGGTAGGTGATACGTGTTTCCAGGTATCCGGAGGAGGGTTTTTCCAGGGAAACCAATTTCTTCACGAAACCCTCGGCCGCTGGGCGGAGCCACACGTGTCCGGAGAGTACTTCATCGATCTCTATGGTGGAGCCGGTTTCTTCTCGGTCCTGTTGGGAAAGCGCTTCGCAAAAGGGGTACTGATTGAGTCTTCACGCACTCTGATAGAAAATGCAGTCGAGAATCTGTCTCTGAACGGTCTTTCTCACGTTGTGGCTATAGAGATTTCGGCGGAGCGATTCGTTTCCCGACTCGATCTGCCAAAGGAGTTCTCACCAGATCTGGTAGTGGTGGACCCGCCGCGTCCCGGACTCACAAAGAAAGCTATGGAGAATTTGATTTCTCTGCATCCCCGATCGATCCTGTACGTTTCCTGTAATCCGGCCACACAAGCACGAGATATTGGAAAGCTGATTCATCAACACGACTACAACATCGATCGACGAGCGCTTTTCGATCTCTATCCTCAGACCCATCACCTGGAGACCGCCGTTCTTCTCCGGTCGAAGTGAGCGCAGCCGAAATGCCGAGGGCGATGCCCCGAGCGGAGCGTTGTGTTGCGCTGCACTGAGCGGTGTCGAAGTG